>JAHRVD010000395.1 GCA_019090845.1 Marinosulfonomonas sp. | reverse complement strand
GAGCAGGAACCGTCAAACGGTTGCGCAAGTCATCCTCTGGGCCGTTGCTGACAAAGCTGATGCAGCTCGTCGGGCAGATGTCGGCGCAGGCATCACACTCGATGCAATTGTCAGGCGTGAAAACAGTCTGGGCGTCACAGTTAAGGCAGCGTTCTGCCTGAACAAAGGCCGTCTGAGCATCAAAGCCAAGTTCGACCTCTAATGCGCGATCCTTCAGCGCAGCGGTCAGATCGACCAGCGGCACAGCTTCGCGTTTGTCATTTATGGGCGCGCTGTCATAGCTCCACTCGTGGATGCCCATTTTCTGGCTGACCAGATTGACGTGGGGGGGCGGGCGCTGAAGCACGTTTTCACCCTGACAGAACAGGTCAATCGATACGGCCGCTCTATGGCCATGGGCCACTGCTGTGATGATGTTTTCAGGTCCAAAGGCCGCATCGCCACCAAAAAACACATGCGGTACCGTGGATTGAAACGAGGTTTCATCAAGAACCGGAACGCCCCAGTCATTGAACCGGATGCCGCAATCTTTTTCGATCCAAGGAAAGGCGTTTTCCTGACCGATGGCAATCAGAACGTCATCGCAAGCAATGAAAACCGGCGCTTCTTTGGTTGGCACTAACTTGCGGTTGCCATTGTCGTCATAGATTGGCTCGACTTTCTGGAATGTCATGCCGACCAGCTTGCCATCTTTAACGACGAATTCCTTGGGCGTGTGGTTGTCCACGATAGGAATGCCTTCGTTGATGGCGTCTTCTTTTTCCCAGGGCGAGGCTTTCATGTCATCGAACGGGCTGCGCACGGCGACTTTTACATCATCGCTGCCCAGACGGCGCGAGGTTCGGCAGCAATCCATCGCTGTATTGCCGCCCCCCAATACGATTACCTTCTTGCCGATTTTTTTAGTGTGATCAAAGGCCACACTGGCCAGCCAGTCGATCCCGATATGAATGTTGGCGCCTGCGTCCTTGCGTCCGGGCAGGTTTGCCAGGTTGCGCCCGCGTGGGGCGCCGGTTCCAACGAACACAGCGTCATAGTTTTTCGCCAGAATTTCGGCCATGCTGTCCACGTAGGTGTTGAAATGGGTCTTTATCCCCATATTCAGAACGTAATCGACCTCTTCATCCAGAACGCTTTCGGGCAGGCGGAAAGATGGGATCTGCGAGCGCATAAAACCGCCGCCTTTGTTTGCACCGTCATAAAGGTGCAGATCATATCCCAGCGGCGCCAGATCGCGCGCCACCGTAAGAGAAGCCGGGCCACCGCCGATAAGGGCAACTTTTTTGCCATTTGCAGGCCCGGCCGAAGGCATTTGATCGCCAACATCGTCTTTCATATCTGCGGCCACACGTTTCAGGCGGCAAATGGCGACAGGTTCGTCGTCGACACGCCCGCGACGGCAGGCCGGTTCACAAGGGCGGTCACAGGTTCGTCCCAACACGCCGGGAAAGACGTTGCTTTCCCAATTGACAAGGTAAGCGTCCGTATAACGCTGCTGGGCAATCAGGCGGATATAAAATGGCACCGGCGTATGCGCAGGACAGGCATATTGGCAATCGACCACTTTGTGGAAATACTCAGGGTCGTTGGTGTCTGTCGGTTTCACTTTGGTATCCTTTCGACGCACATCAAAGTGTGCGAATGCATACAAAGAAAACTCTCATGGACTGCCTATGTAAAGCCCTGTTTTTAGGTTGTTTAGTTTTGTAGGCACTGCGACACATATATGCTGAACAAATCTTGGTGCACGGGGCTTTCGTGACAGACAAGAGTCGCGTCGACGATCAGATATGACGGTTTTCCGCACAAAGCGGACCATCGCCCGGTACAACTGCATGAACACTTGTTTTTTTGGGGTAATTCGGCTGAGGTAAGGTTTTTGGCGTCGTCCGGTTGTTCTTGCTGTGCGAGCCTTACCAGGATGGAGCGGAAAAATGGTGACAATCCTTGCGGCCCGCACACCAACGCAACTTGAAGACTTCCGGGTTCTTGTTCGCGAATTTGTGTCATGGGCAATAGCGACGTCCGGTCCAGTCAGGGGCGATCGTCCGCCGGTTTTTGCCAAGCTGGACAAAGAACTGGCCAATTTGCCGGGAAAATACAGCGAACCGGATGGTTGTATTTTTTTGGCTTATGTAGATGAAAAGATCGCAGGTTGTATCGCCGGGTTTCGCAGCGATCGCCGCAGCATTGAAGTTACTCGTTTATGGGTTCTTCCGACATGGCGAGGGCATAGTGTTGGCGATCAACTGGTCCAGGCTCTGGTGACGAACGCCCAGTGCGCAGGATATGAGCAAGCCGTCTTACGCAGCCGAAAGGATATGACCCCGGCCCATAAGGTCTATCGCAAGGCAGGGTTTCTTGACATGGATGGCGATGCGTATTTTTCAAACTTCGGTGACATTGAAATCGCTATGAAGCGCGATATTGTTTGATCTATTGGCTATCCCGGAATGCAGTATCTGCCTGATTGGGTGAGATTGTTATCGTGCGTCTACAGCCCTTCCGGACACAAGACACATGCGGCGCACTTGACGAGTGTGCGTAGAACAATTGATTGCAAGGAAGGGCGGAAACCGAATTTTCGAACAGTTTTGAATTAGGAACCGAAGGCAATAAATGCGGCTACTCAAGTGCCGTTATCACGACAACCCGGGCAGAAAATTGCCCTACCTTTTATCGACTTCATTAACTTTGGTAATAACTTTCCAAATAACAGTTTCGAAAAACCGAGCATCTGGCAATCGCGACAATCGAAGTCGGCGGTCGGCGCCAAAAACTCTCAGTGATGTGTACTTTCTTTTAATTTTGGAAATCTGGTCGAGCCGAATTGCGTCTATCATTCCGCCCGGTTCGACCACAAGAACCCGCTCCGTAGTAATGACGTAGGAAACCGGCCTAAATAGGCGGTGAATGGTCAGCAAAGCCACAAAGAAGAACGCAGGAAAAGCGACTAGAGGAAAAACGATTAAATAGATTATGAATTCAGGCAAATTCGGAAAAATTCGCCCATCAATGGCTAAGACCACTTGTTCGTGCTCATTGAGCTCAATTGGCGCGTAGTGTTCGGTATAGGACATTGGGCTTCTATAGACGTAGAACACCCGTTACCCAATGCGCTTTCTGAGCCGTTTTGTTCAAATGGTTTTCCTTTGAAGATCAGACCCATGCACCTAGCGAACGGCAACTTTGTCCCGCCGCACCGCCACTCGGGCGGAAACCAAAGCGAATAACACGACCGAAATAGTCGGATGCCAGCTCTGAACCCCGAGCCAGGCATTGAAAACTCGCGGATTTGATGCTCATTTGAAGCGCTCTTAGCTCAGTCGGCGGATTAGACTATGCAAGGGGATCAGCTGGATCATGGCGACATGAAAAGGGGCTTCCGCCGCCCTTCCAGCACCAACCCCCGCGATTTGGAACGAGGGCTTTATCCCTCTTAGCGATCATTCGCCCCTAGAATCTGCCCGATAGCCCGACGGAAACTATCGGATGGCTGCTCTGAGCCCGTGCATACCTACAATTTGAAAACTGGTGCGCGGCCCTGCATTTGTGCGGCAACCACCTCCAGTTGGTTCGGGGAACCGATTAAATCGACGGATTCTTTTGACTCGGCCATCAGGACTGCGGCGAAATCGGCAGTTTCGGCAACATCGATCAACCGTTTGGCGGCGCGAATGGCGTCCGGGTTCTTGCCCGCGATTTCCTGTGCCAACGCCAGCGCTTCGGTCAGCGGATCATCCGACAAAGATGTCACCAATCCCCATTCCAGCGCCTGTTTGCCATCAAACGGACGCGCCGTATAGGTCATCAGCCGTAACACATCCGAACGCACCAAAGCAGGGAGCAACGCCATGCCGCCCAGATCTGGCACCAGCCCCCATTTCATCTCCATCAGTGAAAACCGGGCATCGGGTGCAGCAATACGAATATCTCCACCCAACGCCAGTTGCAGCCCACCACCAAAGGCCACTCCGTGCAAAGCCACGATGACCGGCACCGGCACACGACGCCAGATCATCGCCAGTTCCTGCATGCCATTGGCATCGCCATGGGTGCGCGGCAACAGCCATGCCTTGGGGTCAATCTCGCCCATTGCCGCAAAACTGGCCAGATCTAACCCAGCACAAAACCCTTTGCCCTGCGCAGTCAAAACCACCGCCCGCACGTCCGAGGCTGCAACCTCTTGCCCGGCGGCGATAATGGCCTCGACCATCGCATCATCCAGTGCATTCATCTTG
>JAHRVD010000394.1 GCA_019090845.1 Marinosulfonomonas sp. | reverse complement strand
GGTTTCGGGCCGCGTAGTAGCGATGGAAATATAGTCGCGCATCTCGCGCAGGGTGACGTTGCCGTCATCGTCTTTCTCGACGTATTCATAGGTGGCACCGCCCGCGAGGGGGTATTTGAAATGCCACATATGACCGTCGATTTCGATATTTTCGACCTCAAGATCGGAAATGGCGGTTTCAAAATGCGGGTCCCAGTTGACCAGCCGTTTGCCCCGATAAATCAGGCCTTTGTTGTAAAGATCGACGAACACCTTCAGCACGGCGTCGTGGAAATTGCCATCTTCGCCCTCTGGCGCACTGGGGGCGCCTGACATGGTAAAGGCCGTTCGATCCCAATCACATGATGAGCCAAGGCGTTTAAGCTGGTTCATAATGGTCGAGCTGTATTTTTCTTTCCACTCCCAGACCTTCCGGGTGAATGCCTCGCGCCCCATTTCAGCTCGGCTTTCAAGCCCCTGTTCGGCCAGCATCTTTTCCACTTGCAACTGGGTGGCAATACCGGCGTGGTCCTGTCCGGGCTGCCAAAGCGTGTCATCCCCTTGCATCCGGTGCCAGCGGGTCAGAATATCCTGCAGTGTGTTGTTGAACGCATGGCCCACATGCAACGCGCCGGTCACATTCGGGGGCGGGATCATGATGCTAAAGCTATCCGCACCCGGCTTGGCATTGGCCCCGGCCCTGAACGAGCCTGCGTCTTCCCACGCCTGATAAAGCCTGCGCTCTGCCTCTTGGGCGTTAAAGGTTTTTTCCATAGGCATTTGTGAGCGTCCCGTGCGAATTTTTTGTGCTTTTGGATCATCTAGCGAATGGCGGGGCGAAGGGAAAGGGGGCTGAAGGGCACGCAGACACAAGGTTGTCGCTGGACACCGGCCACACGGGGCGTAATGTGCAGCGAACAATGCGAATTTGAGGCGTCGAAATGGAAAAATTTGGTAAATCACAGCCGGTCAAACGGGTCGAGGATGTTCGTTTTCTCACCGGAGCCGGGGGGTATGTGGATGACATCGCGCCCGAGGGGGCCCTGTTTGCCTATTTCCTGCGCTCGCCGGTGGCCCATGCGGATATCACGACGCTTGATGTTACGGACGCAAAATCGGGCGAAGGTGTGCATGCGGTATTGACGTTTGCTGATCTGAAAGACGCCGGAATGGCACCCTATATCGAGGCCGCACTGGTGGATAATCTGGATGGCACCAAGGGCGCCAATCCCCAACGCCCGGTGCTGGCCAATGGCCGGGTGCGCTTTGTCGGTGAACCGATTGCCTGCATTGTTGCCGATACGCTGGCGCAGGCCAAAGATGCGGCCGAGCTGATCGAATTTGAGTTTGACGATCTGGAACCGCATGTGGCGATGGCGCCGGGTGGCCCGCTGATCCACCCCGAAGCGCCCGACAATGTTGCGTTTAATTGGGGCGTGGTTGACGCTGACGCGACCAGTGCTGCGTTTGATGCGGCTGCCCATCATGTGACGCTGGAAGTGGGCGACAACCGGGTCATTGCAAATTCGATGGAGCCACGCGGTGGTTATGCTGAATGGGACGGTGACAGGGTGCATGTCTGCGTTAACGGGCAGGGTGTGTGGGATCTGAAAAGGAGGCTGGTCAAGGCGTTCGGTCTGAACGCCTCACAGGTACGCGTCACCAACCCGGATGTGGGCGGCGGTTTTGGCATGAAAAGTATGTCATACCCGGAATCATTCGTGCTGCCGCAAGCCGCGCGCGTAGTCGGCAGGCCGGTGCGCTGGATGGCCGAGCGAACCGAAGCAATGCTGAGCGATAATGGTGGGCGCGGGTTAAGCTCGATTTGCGAGCTGGCCTTTGATAGCGATCACAAGATCACCGCATACCGGGTTAATACGACCTGCGATCTGGGCGCTTATAACTCGCAATTTGCTCAGGCCATTCAGTCAACCCTGTTCTCACGCGTTTTGATGGGAACCTATGATTGCCAGACCGTCTGGCTGGGGAGCCGCGGGATATACACCAACACGACGCAGGTTGACGCTTATCGGGGCGCAGGGCGGCCCGAGGCGATCTATGCACTGGAACGGGTGATGGATTTTGCTGCCCGCCAGTTAGGCGTCGATCCTTTTGAGTTGCGCAAAAAGAATTTCATCCCGCTCACCGCATTTCCCTATACCAGCGCGACCGGGGAAACCTATGACGTGGGTGATTTCAACAAGGTGCTGGGCCGCGCCATGTCCGAGGCAGACGTCACCGGTTTTGCCGCCCGCAAAGCGGCCAGCGCAAAAACCGGTAAACTGCGCGGCTTGGGGCTGTGTTATTACATCGAGGCGATCCTTGGTGACCCAAGCGAACACGCAACGGTAGAATTCAACGATGATGGCACTGTTTTCCTATATGTCGGCACTCAGTCCAACGGGCAGGGCCATGAAACCGTCTATGCGCAGTTTCTGTCAGACCAAACTGGCATTCCGGCAGATCAGATTTTTGTTATTCAGGGCGACAGCGATAAAATCGCTGAGGGGGGCGGCACTGGCGGGTCACGCTCGGTCACCACGCAGAACAACGTGACCCTTGCGACAGTGGCGACGATGATTTCCACCTTTAAGGATTTTTTCGCAGCCCAAGCCGGGGTCGATGCCGATAAGGTTGAATTTGACGACGAGACATTCCGCGCCGATGGCACCAACCAGACACCAACCTTTTTGGAACTTGCGGCACTGGCCCGCCAGAACGGGCGCGACGATTTGCTGAAAATCCACGAACAGGCGACATTGCCGGGGCGTTCCTATCCCAATGGCGCCCATATTGCCGAGGTCGAGGTTGACCCGGAAACCGGTGTGACCGAAGTTGTCAAATTCTCGGTAACGGATGATTTTGGAAATCTTATCAACCCGATGCTGGCCGAAGGTCAGGTGCATGGCGGTGTTGCGCAGGGCAT
>JAHRVD010000393.1 GCA_019090845.1 Marinosulfonomonas sp. | reverse complement strand
GATCAGGCGGCGATCATTCATGACAGCCCTGCCACCGGCACGACCAAAACGATCACCTACAAAGAATTGCGCGATCAGGTTGCCCTTTTCGCCGGGGCACTGGCGGCAAGAGGCATCACCAAAGGCGACCGGGTTATTATTTACATGCCGATGGTGCCCGAAGCACTGATCGCGATGCTGGCTGCGACAAGGATCGGGGCAATCCACTCGGTCGTATTTGGCGGGTTTGCTGCAAACGAGCTGGCCGTGCGGATCGACGACGCGACGCCAAAGGCGATCATTGCGGGATCTTGTGGCATCGAGCCGGGCCGGGTCATCGCCTATAAGCCGCTGCTGGACGAAGCGATCGAACTTGCCACCCACAAAGTGGATTTCACCGTTATTTTGCAGCGCGAAGAACAGCCCGCTGACCTGATCGAGGGGCGCGATTTTGACTGGGTTGCATTCCAGAAAGGCGCCAAACCGGCTGATTGTGTGCCCGTCGAAGGAAACCACCCTGCCTATATTCTATATACGTCCGGCACCACCGGTCAGCCAAAGGGCGTCGTGCGCCACACGGCGGGACATCTGGTTGCGCTGAACTGGACGATGAAAAACATCTATGGCATGGATCCGGGTGACGTTTATTGGGCCGCCTCGGACGTCGGCTGGGTCGTGGGCCACAGCTATATCTGCTACGCTCCGCTGATCCACGGCAACACAACAATTGTCTTTGAGGGCAAGCCCGTGGGCACCCCCGACGCGGGCACGTTCTGGCGGGTCATTCAGGACCATAAGGTAAACGCGCTGTTCACTGCGCCCACGGCTTTCCGGGCGATCAAAAGAGAAGACCCAAAAGGCACATTGGTGAAAGACTATGATCTGTCGTCGCTACGCACGCTTTTTCTGGCGGGCGAACGGGCAGATCCGGATACGATTGTTTGGGCGCAGGATGTGCTGAAAATCCCGGTTATCGACCATTGGTGGCAAACCGAGACCGGCTGGTCGATTGCCGCCAACCCAATGGGGATCGAACCACTTGCGGTAAAAATCGGCTCTCCTTCGGTGGCGATGCCCGGATATGACGTGCAGATCCTTGACGACGACGGCCATTCGATGAAGCCCGGTGAACTGGGGTCAATTGTCGTCAAACTGCCCCTGCCGCCGGGAACTTTGCCAACTCTTTGGAATGCACCAAAGCGGTTCGTCAGTGCCTATCTGGAAAAATTTCCTGGCTTTTATGAAACCGGGGACGCCGGATACATTGATGAAGACGGATATCTTTACATCATGGCGCGCACAGATGACGTGATAAATGTAGCCGGGCACCGCCTGTCGACCGGTGGTATGGAAGAGGTTTTGGCCAGCCACCCGGATGTGGCGGAATGTGCGGTTATTGGTGTGGCCGACACACTAAAAGGGCAGTTGCCACTTGGGTTTGTTTGCCTGAACGCCGGGGCGGATCGAAATGGTGCTGATATTTCCGCCGAGATCATTAAACTGGTGCGCGAAAAAATCGGGCCGGTTGCGGCTTTCAAACTGGTCGCTGTCGTTGAGCGCTTACCCAAGACCCGGTCAGGTAAAATTCTGCGCGCAACAATGGCGAAAATTGCAGACGGTGATGATTTCAAAACGCCTGCAACAATCGACGACCCGGAAATCCTTAACGAAATTGCGACGGCATTAAGGGCACTGGGCTATCCTAATGGTTGAAATAACCTTGGATTGTCGCGCATAAGCGGAAACCTACAGGCGAAGTATCACTACCTCTATGCCAATCAAACCTTCTGGCTTACATCACAAGGTGGAGCCGACTCGTGTATGTTGTGGCGGTTTTGTTTGTTTTTTAGTGAGTGTAGTGTCGTGAGTAATAATGTTTCTTTTCTGAAAGCCGAGGCAAGATTCTCGGTATTTGGCGCCGATAAGGCATTGCTTCATCTTCGCACGGGCAATCGTGGCGATCTGGAGAAAATGCAAAGCTACCTTGGCGGGGCAATGTCGATCCGGGTGCTTGTCACCGCAAAAACACTGCAGGCACAGCAAACCACGCAAGAACTTCGTGCCTCAACTTTTGAACTTGTGCCCCGGTCGCTGTCGGAAGTGTCAACAAAACCGGGCGCGCCAACGGCTGTTATTCAAAACCGCGCTAGTGATTTCATGGACGGGCTGACCTTGGATCAGATCGAAAAGTTTGCGGTTGAAACAGCAATTGAGCGCAATAACGGATCTGTCCCTAAAGCGGCTAAATCACTGGCTGTTTCGCCGTCCACGCTTTACCGCAAACTGGATATCTGGCGCAAAAAACGCGATTAGTTCAGACGAATTGCTCGCGGATCAGACGTTCTTCCAACCCGTGCCCCGGATCGAACAAAATCCGATGCACAACGCCCGGCTCACTGGTAATCTCGACCCAGGCGACATCGCGCACTGAACGACTGTCGGCTTCGGCCATAACAGGGCGTTTTGGGGAATCCAGAATATCAAACCGGACTTTTGATGTCTTGGGCAGCAAGGCGCCGCGCCACCTTCGTGGACGAAACGCCGACATGGCCGTCAGGGCCAGAACGTCGGACCCGATTGGCAGGATCGGCCCGTGCGCTGAATAATTGTAAGCAGTCGAACCCGCCGGCGTACTGACCAGCGCCCCGTCACAGACCAATTCTTCCATACGAACCTTGCCGTCGACGCTGATCCGAAGCTTGGCCGCCTGCGGACCTTCGCGCAACAGGGACACCTCGTTGATTGCCAGTGCTTTATGGCGCGTTCCATCCACGCATTGGGCGACCATTGACAGTGGGTTAATCTTTTCTTCAACGGCAACTTCAAGGCGTTCTGGCAGATTTTCTTCCACATAGGCGTTCATCAGAAAACCGATCGTGCCACAGTTCATTCCATAGACCGGCGTGTCCAGTTGCATGGTGTCATGCAGCGTGTGCAACATGAATCCATCACCACCAAGCGCTACGATGACGTCCGCATCCTGCTGCGCAACGCCCCCATACAGCGCCGAGAGCCGACCAAATGCGGCCTGCGCGACGTCCGTCCCACTTGCGATAAACCCAATTTTCAATTTGCGCGCCATAAACCCTGCAATCAGCTATTACACGACATTGCGCGCGTTGTTACGAAACGCAAGCCCCCGACCATCCGTGCATTGCGTCGTGTAACTGCAATGTCGTGGCGTATTTTGGGTTTTTTAACCCCGGGTTTGGCGTTACAAGCCGGTTCAAATGCATCCTGTGGAGACGCGCCAATGACCACCGAGCCCAATGACACCAATTTTTTCACTGAAACTCTCGCAACCCGGGATCCGGAAATATTCGATGCGATTACTCTCGAGGCCGGTCGCCAGCAAAATGAGATTGAGCTGATTGCCTCAGAAAACATCGTTTCGGCGGCGGTTTTACAGGCGCAGGGGTCGGTCCTGACCAATAAATATGCCGAAGGTTACCCCGGACGGCGCTATTATGGCGGCTGCCAATACGTTGATATTGCCGAGAACTTGGCAATTG
>JAHRVD010000392.1 GCA_019090845.1 Marinosulfonomonas sp. | reverse complement strand
GGCTATAGCCAAGCGCCTGCGTCTGATAGAGCAGCGGAAAGAACGACAGATCCAGCGCGTCTACGCCGCGTTCAAAATCAACAATGGTGTCGTCGCTGCCATCGGGATCGAAAGTGAAAATATCCGCCCCCGTGCCGCCGGTCAGCATGTCGCTGCCCGCGCCGTCCACGATCAGATCATCGCCCGCACCGCCGCTCAGAATGTCATCACCCCCGCCGCCCAGCAGGATGTCATCATTGGCCGTTCCAACCAGCGTATCCGCACCGCTGGTGCCAATCACGTCATTACCAAGGCTCGACAGATCATAGGTGAAATGGCTAAGGCCGGTTTCGGTGCCCGAGGCCAGAAACAGCCGCAGGTCGGTGCCATCCTGACCGATTGCGGCGGCGGATATGTTGTTCAGCGTCGTTGCGCTGGTGTCGGCCACGCTGGTGATGTGATGCAACATTCCGTCCGGGCGCAAACGAAACAGCGAAAATCCATCATCGCTGCCCGAAGCCATCACAAACACGGTTTCCCCGATTTGGTGAGTTTCAACAATCAGCGTGTCGTCAAATCGGGTCGTCAGATCATCCAGAACATGGTCAATCGCCGTCATTGTGCCGTCGGCCTCTAGTCGAAGCACACTAAGCGAGGACGTATCCGAACTGCCCACAATCACGAAAGGCTGGCCACCAAGCGTGACCGGCGCGATCTGCACCGGCGCGTTAATGCCAAGCCCGTCGGCGGCCCCAAAACTGGCGGAATGGCTAAGGGTGCCGGCACCATCCAGCGTCATGCTTTCGATACTGTCATTGCTAAGCGACGTGCCCAGAACCCAAGTCTGCCCATAGGCTGTCAGTGTGGCCATGTCCGATATCTGCCCGATGCCCGTCAGCGTGGCCGGGGCGATCTGGCTTAATGTTCCATTCCCCTGCACCTGAAAGCTTGCCAGCCCGTCGGCAGCGGGCAATGTTGACAACATGTAGGTCGCACTTCCCATATCGACGCCCAGCAAGGCGACCGCATCGGCGGCCTGTCCGGTGTTAAGATGGCTCAGCACAGTTGCGCTACCCATGTCGCCGGGCGCTACGTTGTGCACAGCGCTCAGGCGTGCGTTTGAAAGCGACAGGTTGAAACTGCCGTAATCCGCCGGTTGGAACCCGTCGGTTCCCGATCCAAGAAACATCTGGCCTTGAAAGCTGGCCGTTCCGGAAATGTCGAAATCCACCAGCCGGGCAGAGCTGTCGTTGCCCGCAAATACCGTCAGATTTATTCCAGATGAAAAATCCAGCGACAGATCATGAATATCTGCGCCATAGGGTGCCAACGGCCCCTGAATCACTTCAACAAAAGAAAAGCTTGCCATAGTCCACCACCCCTAGTGCGCATCCCCACGATGCCAGCAAACTTTGTCAGCGGTTGCGGGCGAATGTGGTGCCCAACTGTGGCCAAACCGGGAAGATTATGAAGGATTTTCGCAAAATCCCACTTAACAGGTCGGGCTTGCTGCCGGCCTAGTTCGCAGCGTCAGGTCGCGCCAGTGCAGCATGGGCGGCGGCCATTTCCTGCACAGCTTGCAAAACAGCGTCCGTTGGTTCGCAGGCCCGGCGGGTTGTAAGGTTCACATGGATCAATAGTTGCTCGCCTGTTGCCAGCAATGTGCCGTCGG
This sequence comes from Marinosulfonomonas sp., assembly GCA_019090845.1. GTDB lineage: Bacteria > Pseudomonadota > Alphaproteobacteria > Rhodobacterales > Rhodobacteraceae > NORP110. The sequence goes on along the minus strand of JAHRVD010000392.1, from coordinate 1,346 downwards.
CACCCAGCATCTCGTGGTAAATCCGCAGTTTTTTACCGCGCCCTTCAAGCACGCGCGATTTCACCGTGATGACCTGGCCTGCCAATGTCTCGGCCAGAAAGCGGATTTGGACATCGACCGTGAAATAACTGTTCCCCGAGGCGATATAGGCTGCGTCCGCACCAACCAATTTCATGATGATGTCAGCCGAGTCAGAAAACACCTGCCCATAGCGGCTTTCGTTCATATGGCCGTTGTAATCGGTCCAGTCGATCGGGATCGTGCGCCTTTGGGTGGTGATCGGCGCATCGTTGCGGTTGATGGGCGTGGTCAATGTGGCCTGATGCGTGTTCAGCAGGGCCCCGGCGGCGGCATTCTGGTCCTTTAATGCGCGCATCATCACGACAAGATTGTTGTCGCGCAGCCGTTCCAGTTCGCGGATGGAATGTTGGCCCGACTGCGCGTCGGATTGGCTGGCGATCGTTTCGACCAACTCATCTGTCAGTTCGGGAACATCCATCAGCTTGGTCCATGGCCATTTCAGGGCCGGGCCGAACTGGGCGATGAAATGTTTCATTCCAGCCTCGCCTCCGGCAATGCGATAGGTTTCAAACAGACCCATCTGCGCCCACCGCAGCCCAAAGCCATAGCGGATGATATCGTCAATCTCTTGGGTCGTGGCAAATTGGTCCTTTACCAGCCAAAGTGCTTCGCGCCAGACCGCTTCAAGCAGGCGGTCGGCGATGTGGGCGTCGATTTCCTGGCGCACATGCAGCGGGTGCATCCCGATGGAAGCCATCGTTTGTTTTGCCGTCTCAACAGACGCAGAGCTATTGACGGACGAGGGCACAAGCTCGACAAGTGGCAGCAGGTAGACCGGGTTGAACGGATGGGTGACCAGCAGCCGTTCGGGATGCGCAGCACCCTGTTGCAGCTGGGTCGGCTTAAAGCCCGAAGTGGACGAGCCGATGACTGTGTCTGCGGCGGCATGGGTTTCAATCTGAGCATAAATCCGGTGCTTTAATTCCAGCCGCTCGGGGACGCTTTCCTGAACCCAGTCGGCCCCTCGCACGGCATCCGCGACCGAGTTTACATGCCGCAGCTTGCCTTCTGGCGGCAGCACGGTGTCATAGAGCATCGGCAATGCGTGGCGCGCATTGTCCAGAACAGCTGCCAGTTTTTTGTCCGCATCGGGGGCTGGATCAAAAACAGTGACGTTCCAGCCATTCAGCAAAAACCGCGCCGCCCAACCGCCGCCAATTACGCCACCGCCGATGATCGCCGCTGTTTTGCGCATGGGGTCAGTGCCTCTGTATGCCCGCCGATCGCGATGGCCTGGTGGGATGTTTTTACGCCCTGATCAAAGG
>JAHRVD010000391.1 GCA_019090845.1 Marinosulfonomonas sp. | reverse complement strand
TTTCTCGTCGCTTTCAGTGCGACGAACCACAACACGGTCGTGCAACGGTGTGAATGCCATCTCGGAACGCTCCTTGGTTCGAGTTTCAATTACAACCCCCGGCCCCGCCGAGGATGTTAGCACTCATGCTTGCTGAGTGATAACGAAGCGGATTTATGCATGTTGGATGGGTGAGTCAACCAATGTCGCCAGAATATTTGGCGATTCCTTTGGCCAAGATGCTACAAATTGAAATATCACCGTTTGCCTGACAGATTATTGGGTATTTTGGCGGAATATTTCAGACGCCCTGCGGTGCGCCGTAAACAGTCACACCCTCGCGCCCCTTGGGCGTCACCTGATAAATCCCCACGGAAACCCGCTCAAACCAACCATAGTGGTCTGCGGCCATGATCCGGGTTGCGACCGCCACACCGGTTGCTCTGGCTACGACTGCCCCTTTGCAGGCTCCATTGTGCGCCAGATAAGCAGCACACAGGATTGCATCCTGCCGATACGCCGTTACCAGCCCAACCCGCGTCTGCCCACCTGAATTGGGGTCGCCGACGCGACGCTGAAATTCCCGCAGCAACTTACCACGCCGCACCTTGGATTTGGCAGGGCGAAATGGAACGGGGTCACAATGCGCCTCGATCAGCCCGTCGCGCAGTCGCACCGTCAGCAAGCCCAGCCGCAATCTGCGACACAGGGCAAGGTTTCGTTTCAAAGCCGCCTGAAATGCGCGCCCCTTGCCGCGCGGCACACAGATATAAACGTCATCACTGACCGCCTGCCGCTGGATACCCTGATGAAACAGGGATAATGAAAACCCAGTTTTCAACTCAACTATCACCGGATCATCGCCCTTGCGCAGGCCCATAACATCAACGGCACCGACCTCGCCCTTCACCTCATAGCCCTGCCCCTGAAGAAAAGTCTTAACCGGTGCGTAAAGGTCGGTTTCTTTGAGCTTGTCCATCACATCCAATTGGCTAAATCCGGGTTGTATTCCCGCGTCAAACTATCTCTGCTTCAGATGGGTGACAAGGTTCGCAACTGGTCCTATAAGACCCTAAAATCACCCTAAATTCACGGACTTTCCACGATGACCATCCAAATTTTCGGCCATAAAGGCCCAGACACAGATTCAACCGGATCGCCCATTATCTGGGCGTGGTATCTGAACGAGGTTCGCGCCACCCCGGCTGTGGCCCGGCTGTTGGGTGAACCCAACACCGAAGCGGCGTTTGTTTTGAAACGTTGGGGGCTGGAAAAACCTGAAATCATAGATGACGTTGCCCCAGGCGACCGCGTGGTGATCGTTGACACCAATAATGTGGCTGAATTGCCAGCCTCGATTAACGAGGCCGATGTGATCGAGGTAATCGACCACCACGCATTGCAGGGTGGATTGAAAACCAAGGGGCCGATATCCTTCACGATCCGTCCGCTGGCCTGTGCCGCCACGATTTTGCACGACCTGATGGGCGAAGACGCCGCCCGGATGCCAAGCGACATCAAAGGCGCGATGTTGTCGTGCATCCTGTCAGACACGCTGGAATTCCGCTCGCCCACGACCACCGATCATGATCGCGCGCTGGCAGAAAAGCTGGCCGGCGAGTTGAACGTTAATATCCCCGATTATGCGGGCGAAATGTTTGCCGCCAAATCGGACGTATCCGCATTTTCCGACGCCCAACTGTTAAAGATGGACAGCAAACTGTTCACCGTCGACGACCAGCAATTCCGGGTCTCGGTTCTGGAAACCACGGCCCCAGCGATTGTGCTTGATCGCAAGGATGCCTTGATGGCCGCAATGCCCGGCGTTGCCGCCGAGGATGGAGCCGATCAGGTTCTGTTGTTCGTGATCGACATTCTGAACGAAGAAGCCACTTTGCTGATCCCCAATGACGCGGTCAAATCGGCGGCTGAAAACTCGTTCGGTGTCACGGTAAGTGGCGACGCCGTGGTTTTGCCCGGCGTGATGAGCCGCAAAAAACAAATCGTTCCGAACCTGACACTTTAGAAAGAAACGCAGCAAACTGCATGTGTTCAAAACACATTCTGGCACAAAGGCCCCGATGACCAACCTTATATCCCACTTGTCCGATATTTCAGATCGCTACGACGCACTGTTTTGCGACCTGTGGGGATGCCTGCACAATGGATATCGCCCGTTCCCAGACGCGGTTGCGGCGCTGCAAAAATTCCGCGCTGGTGGCGGAATTGTTGTGCTACTAACCAACTCGCCCCGCCCGCGACCTTCTGTGCGCAAGCAACTTGGCAAAATTGGTGTTCCTGACGATTGCTACGATGAAATTGTGGCGTCTGGCGATGCCTCGCAAGCGGGCCTTGCGGCGGGGTTGGTCGGCAAACGCATCTACCATCTTGGCCCCGAAAAAGACCAGGGGTTTTTCACCGAAGTGGCCAGTGACCTTGATCTGAGCGACGTTGAGCGCGTGCCACTGGATCAGGCCGAAGGTATCGTCTGCACCGGCCTTTTTGACGACCTGACCGAGACCCCGGAAGATTACCGCGCACAACTGCTATTTGCCAAGCAAAAGGGGCTAAAGTTGCTTTGCACCAACCCCGATATCGTTGTCGACAAAGGGGACAAACGGATTTACTGCGCCGGTGCGGTTGCAACGCTTTATACGGAAATGGGCGGTGTTTCGCTGTATTTCGGCAAGCCCCATCCGCCGATTTACGATCTGGCCCGTCGCCGCCTTGCGGCACTGAAAATTGTGGCCGACGAAAATATCCTGTGTATCGGTGATGGCATTCACACCGATATTCAAGGTGGCCTGAGCGATGGCTTTGATACTTTGTTCATCACCGGCGGGCTTGAAGCGGCCAGCTTTGGGCCAGACCCGGACCACCCAGATCCCGCACTGTTGCAGGAATTCTTCGACGCTCGCCAAATGGCGCCCACAGCCGCGATAGCGCAACTGCGATGACAATGCGCAGCTTCCAATCATGGAACGACCTTAACGACGAAGATCGCGGGGCCTGCGCCGCCATCGGGAATTTTGATGGCGTGCACATTGGGCATCAGGCCGTGATTGAAATCGCCCGAAAACATGCTCGCCAAAATAATGCACCGCTGGGAATCGTTACCTTTGAACCCCACCCACGACAGGTTTTTGCGCCAACCGCACCACCATTTCGCCTAATGAATGCCGAGGCCCGCGCCAACCGGCTTGAGAAAATGGAAATTGAAAGACTTTATCAACTGCCTTTCAACGCGGAACTGGCCGGGCTAACGGCCGCAGAATTTGTGCAGCAGGTTCTGGTTGACGGGTTGGGTTTATCGACGCTGGTTGTCGGCCAGGATTTCAAATTTGGCAAAGGGCGCACCGGAACCGCGCAAAGCCTGGTGTCACTTGGCAAGAAGGCGGGCATAACCGTAATCATTGCTGAGCTTGTGCAAGGCGAGCACGGAGCAGTTTCATCAACCGCGATCCGCCAGCTGCTGGCAGACGGGCATCCGGCCCGGGCCGCCCAAATGCTGGGCCATTTGCACCGGATTGATGGCGAAGTTTTTGACGGTGAAAAGCGCGGGCGCGAGCTTGGCTATCCAACCGCCAACATGTCAATCAAGGGATTGCACCCGCCAAAATTCGGGGTCTACGCCGTGAAGGTCGATGTATTGACGGGCCGACACAAAGGCAGCTACGGCGGCGCGGCTTCGGTCGGTGTCCGCCCGATGTTTGGCGACAATCAGCCGAATCTGGAAACGTTCATATTTGATTTTTCCGGTGATCTATACGGTGAACATATATCGATTGCCTTTGTCGACTACCTTCGGGCGGAAGCGAAATTTGATACGTTGGATCAACTTGTGAAACAAATTGATCTCGATTGCGAACAGGCCCGCGAAATTCTTGCAAAAATCTGAGCTTTCTTTCCGCCAGCGCATCGATACGGTGGCCAGATGAGCAACCCTAAAAATCAACATGGGCTGCGTGACCGGTTTTGGGAGCGCGTTAAGCTTAAGAACCTGAACCCAAAGGAATGGGAAGCCCTGTGCGATGGTTGCGGGCGGTGTTGTCTGAACAAACTGGAAGACCCGGACACCGGCGAAGTAGCCCTGACGCGCGTGGCCTGTCGCTTGCTCGATGATAAATCCTGCCAGTGCGCTCAATATGATATCCGCAAGCAGATCGTGCCCAATTGCATCGTGCTGACAACCGAGTCGATTTCTCAACACGCCTATTGGCTACCCAAGACCTGCGCTTACCGACTATTATGGGAAGGCAATCCGCTTTGCGACTGGCACCCATTGATATCTGGCGATGCGCAATCGGTTCACGACGCAGGCGTGTCGGTTCAGGGCTGGACAATACCTGAATTTGAGGTCGATGAAGACGACTGGGAAGATTACATAATAGAGGATGAGGATTGATGTTTTTCGCATCTGACAACAGCGCCCCCGCGCACCCTAAAGTGATCCAAGCTATCGTTCAGGCCAATCAGGGCTATGCCATGCCCTATGGGGCCGACACGCTGATGGATTCTGTGCGCCAACGCATTCGCGATGTGTTTGAGGCACCCGAGGCTGCTGTCTATCTGGTTGCTACTGGCACCGCGGCGAACGCAACAATCCTGTCCGTTCTGTGTAAGCCCTGGCAGACGATCTTTTGCCACCGCAACGCTCATATCGAAGAAGATGAATGCGGTGCACCAGAATTTTATACCGGTGGTGCAAAGCTGGTTCTGATCGAGGGCGAAAATGCCCGTATGTCGCCGGAGCATCTGGAAAAAACGATTAAATCCGCTGGCCGCGGTGGCGTTCACAACGTCCAGCGCGGCATGGTGTCTTTGACCAATTCAACGGAACACGGTGCTATCTATAGCGCCGATCAGGTCGCACAAATTTGTGACATTGCCAAACAGTTTGATCTGCCGGTTCACATGGATGGTGCGCGGTTTGCTAATGCACTTGTAAGTGCCGGATGCACCCCTGCTCAGATGACATGGAAAGCAGGCGTTGATGCTGTGTCGTTTGGCGGCACCAAAAACGGCTTGCTTGGCGTCGAAGCGGTGGTGTTTTTTGATCCGCGCCATGCGTGGGAGTTTGAGTTGCGTCGCAAACGGGCTGGGCATTTATTTTCGAAACACCGGTATCTGTCGGCACAGATGGACGCCTATCTACACGATGATCTTTGGTTGGATCTGGCCAGACATGCCAATGCGATGGCAGCCAGACTATCGAGCGGCATTCAAGCACTTGAGGGCGCCAGACTGTTATATCCAACGCAGGCGAACGCCGTGTTCGCCAGTTGGCCACGTGCAGGCCACAGACAAGCCCACAAGGCGGGTGCAGCCTATTACTTTTGGCCGTTTGACCAGTCGCTTGAGGGGCCGGACAATGAAAACCTGTCTGCGCGCATGGTCTGTAGCTGGTCAACGACGCCTAAGGATGTGGATGAATTTTTGGCCGTAGCCGGGGGCTAATCCGCCGCGCAGCTATGATCCGCCCAAACACCGGTCAAGATCGTCCAACCGGTCCTGTCCCCAGAACCGCTGGTCCTGATCGGTGATGTAAAACGGTGCCCCGAACACGCCGCGATTTGCGGCCTCTTCCAGATTTGCACCATAGGTTTCCGCCCCCGCCAACATGCCTGAATCGGCCAAAGATGGATCAAACCCGGCGGCTTCCAGACATGCCTTGATAACATCATCATCAGCGATGTTCTTTTCCTCAGCCCAGCAGGCGCGCAGGATCGAGTGAACAAGCTCGGCCATATCACCGCCCCCCGCCGCCTGAGCCGCAATTATCGCATAGGACGACGGGGCCGGATTTGCAGGAAAATACATCGGCTTCATATTCAGCGATAGGCCGGTGTTCGCAGATTGCCGGGCCAGTTCCTGGGCGCGGTATTGCAACCGCGAAACATGCCGGTCCTGCAGCATCGTTCCACCGGTGCGCCCAAACAGACCCATGATGTCGAGCGGCTTATAAGTAACGCTGGCACCATGTTTGCCAGCGATTTCTTCCAATCGCTTACCCGCAAGGTAAGAGAAAGGTGAAACTGTCGCAAAAAAGTAATCTATATGCGCCATTTGCCGCGCCCCCTGAACGTGATGTTTGCAACAGCGTAACGGGGTGGTAAGCGGTGTCAACGTCACGAATCCTTCACATAGCGACCTTAACGGAGCAGCTGCCATGCCATCCGTCACCGAACCAAAACTGATTGCAGGAAATTCCAATCGTCCGCTTGCAAAAGCGATGTCAAAACGCCTGTCGATGCACCGGGGTGTCAATGTCGGGCTGGTTGATGCCCGGGTCGAACAGTTCAACGATCAGGAAATTTTCGTGGAAGTTTACGAAAATGTCCGTGGCGAGGATATGTTCATCATTCAGTCAACCTCGAACCCGGCAAACGACAACCTGATGGAATTGCTGATTATTGCGGATGCACTAAAGCGGTCCTCTGCTGCCAGAATAACCGCCGTGATCCCCTATTTCGGTTATGCCCGCCAAGACCGGCGAACCAAGGCGCGCACACCTATTTCGGCCAAGCTGGTGGCAAACCTGATCACCGAGGCCGGTATCGAACGGGTTTTGACGATGGATTTGCACGCCGCGCAAATTCAGGGTTTTTTCGATATTCCGGTGGACAATCTTTATGCCTCACCGGTGTTTGCGCTTGATATTGAGCACCATTTCCGGGGCAACAAGGACGATCTGATGATTGTATCGCCGGATGTTGGTGGCGTGGCGCGGGCCCGTGAACTGGCAAAGCGGATCAATTGCCCCCTTTCCATCGTTGATAAACGGCGTGGAAAACCCGGTGAAGTCGAAGAAATGACAATAATCGGCGATGTAAAAGGCAAACGCTGTATTATCGTGGACGACATCATCGACACCGCTGGAACGCTATGTAAAGCGGCCGAGGTGCTGATCGAGCAAGGCGCCAAAGAAGTGCATTCCTACATTACCCACGGCGTGCTGTCCGGCCCGGCCATCGAACGCGTTCAGAATTCGGCGATGAAAAGTTTGGTGATTACTGATTCCATTCAGCCGACCGACAAAGTGAAGTCCGCCAAAAATATTCGAATTGTTCCGGTTGCGCCGCTTTTGTCGCAGGCATTGTTGAACATTTGGAGCGGCACCAGCGTCTCTTCGCTGTTTGACCACGAAATGTTGCAGCCTATCTATGATGGAATGTATTCGGCAGAATAGACGACGTCGGTTATTTTACATCCCAGATTTCGTCGTCGGCCAATTCTCCGATGGCCAGCCAATCAGCGCGAATACGTGCAACACGGGTGTCGCCCCATGTTCTAAATACTATCTCGAACTGGTCGGCGCTGATATTTTCTGCAGTGATATCAGCACGTTGATTTGACTTCTGATCTATATCCCAAAGCGAAATAGAGACATTCACCACCGGTGGCGACAAATACCGTTCAGAAAATTCTACGGTTTGGCGTAATTCGCGCGCGCCTTCGCCCGTCCACATGTCGCCACCTGTTTCAAAATCAGAGAATAGCATCAGCGATCCCTGATCGACCCCGGTGAGCTGACTATTAAGACGCCGCATCAGACGCTCCTGCTGGCTGGTATCTGATCATAAAAAGGAGTTCCGCAAAACAAAAGGCCCCAGATAACCGGGGCCCTTCAGATTGTTTCAAAATTGGATCAGCTCCGCGCCGAGAAACCAACAAGCTCTGCGGCGACGGCAATATCTGCCACAAATTTGACTGCGGCGTCCTTGTTTTCCGCAGTGGCATTGTCACGGGCTTCATTCGCATCCGACACCAGACCATCGATGATGTCCTGTGTCAGCTCATCGCGCGACACTGCGTGTTCGGCCAATACCGATGCGCTGGTCGCGGTGATTTCGGCAAACCCACCTGTTACAAGGTATTCCTGCGTACCTTCACTTCCAACCACACGCAGCAAACCGGGGCGCAAGTTTGTGATTGTTGGCGTATGATCGGGCATTGCCGTCATATCGCCTTCTGAACCTGGAATCTGCACCTCGCTCGCTTCGACAGAAGCGAGTCTGCGTTCAGGCGACACCAGATCAAATTGCATCGTATCAGCCATGTCGGCTCCTTAAGCGGCTTCGGCGGCCAGACGTTCGGCCTTGGCAATCACTTCGTCGATGCCACCAACCATGTAAAACGCAGCTTCTGGCAGGTGATCATACTCGCCAGCAACAACCGCTTTGAACGAAGAAATCGTATCTTCCAGTGCAACCTGCTTACCATCGGAACCGGTAAACACTTTGGCCACATCGAACGGCTGGCTGAGGAAACGCTGGATTTTCCGGGCGCGGGCAACTGTCAGCTTATCTTCCTCTGACAGTTCGTCCATGCCGAGAATGGCGATGATATCCTGCAAAGATTTATAGCGCTGCAAGATGCCCTGCACTTCACGGGCAATGTTGTAATGCTCTTCACCGATAACAGCTGGGTCCATCAGACGCGATGTTGAATCAAGCGGATCCACGGCCGGGTAGATACCAAGCTCGGAAATCGCGCGGCTAAGAACGGTCGTCGCGTCAAGGTGGGCAAAGGATGTGGCCGGAGCCGGGTCGGTAAGGTCATCGGCAGGCACGTATACGGCTTGCACCGATGTGATCGAACCAGCTTTGGTCGATGTAATCCGTTCCTGCAGCGCACCCATGTCAGTGGCCAGCGTCGGCTGATAGCCCACAGCGGAAGGAATACGACCCAAAAGCGCAGAAACCTCGGAACCAGCTTGTGTAAAGCGAAAGATGTTGTCGACAAAGAACAACACGTCAGCGCCGGTTTCATCGCGAAACTGCTCGGCCAGTGTCAGACCTGACAGGGCAACCCGCATGCGTGCACCGGGAGGCTCGTTCATCTGGCCATAGACCAGAGCAATTTTGCTTTCTTCGAGGTTATCCGGAACGATAACGCCACTTTCGATCATTTCGTGGTAAAGGTCGTTGCCTTCACGCGTCCGTTCACCAACACCGGCGAACACGGACACACCAGAGTGCACCTTGGCGATGTTGTTGATCAATTCCATGATCAAAACCGTTTTACCAACACCAGCACCACCGAACAGGCCGATTTTGCCGCCTTTTGTATAAGGAGCGAGCAGATCAACCACTTTGATGCCAGTTACAAGAATTTCGCTTTCAGTCGCCTGATCCTGAAATTCCGGCGCGGGCTGGTGAATAGCGCGTGTCATTTTGGCCTTTACCGGGCCTTTTTCATCCACCGGCTCGCCGATGACGTTCAGGATACGGCCAAGTGTTGCTGTCCCAACAGGAACTGAAATCGGGGCGCCGGTATCGGATACGGGTGCACCCCGGACCAGACCCTCGGTACCTTCCATGCCGATACAGCGAACGGTATTTTCACCCAAGTGTTGGGATACTTCCAGAACCAGACGCTTGTCGTTGTTCACAGTTTCCAGAGCGTTCAGAATCTGGGGCAAGTCGCCCTCAAACTGAACGTCCACAACAGCACCAATCACCTGTGTGACCTTGCCGGTTGCTTTCGCTTTTGCCATGTCGTCTCTCCGGTTCTTTAGAGCGCTTCAGCGCCCGAGATAATTTCGATAAGTTCGTTTGTAATCACAGCCTGACGCGATCGGTTGTACTGGATCGTCAACTTGTCAATCATGTCGCCTGCGTTGCGGGTAGCGTTGTCCATTGCCGACATCCGCGCACCCTGCTCGGAGGCGCCGTTTTCCAGCAGCGCCGAGAACAATTGTGTGGCAACGCCGCGTGGCAACAGATCGGCCAGAATTTCTTCTTCATCCGGCTCGTAGTCATAGACGGTGGCCTCGGCATCCTCGGCAACATCAAATTTCGCCGGAATGATCTGCTGCTCGGTCGGGATCTGACTGATCACCGACTGAAAGCGGCTGAAGAACATCGTCGCCACATCAAATTCGCCGCCGTGAAACCGCGCAATCACGTCTTTGGCCACACCTTGAGCATCGCCATAGGCGATCCGTTTGATGTTGGTCGTGTCGACATGCTCGATCATGAATTCGCCAAACTCGCGGCGCAGTTGTTCACGACCCTTTTTGCCAACAGTCAGGATTTTGAGGGTTTTTCCAGCCGCCAAAAGTTCTTGTGCTTTCAGCCGCGCCATTTTCACGATCGAAGAGTTGAAACCGCCACACAGGCCGCGTTCCGACGTCAGGACCACCAAAAGATGAACCTGATCCCCGCCAGTGCCAGCCAATAGTTTGGGCGCACTTTCGGACCCGCTTGCAGCAGCCGACAACCCTGCCATCACGGCGTTAAACCGTTCTGTATAGGGGCGCGAAGCCTCAGCAGATTCTTGCGCGCGGCGAAGTTTCGCCGCGGCAACCATCTGCATCGCCTTGGTGATCTTACGCGTCGAGGTGACGCTTTCGATCCGGTTTTTAAGGTCTTTAAGGTTTGGCATTTATCCAATCCTACCTTTCGCCCGTT
>JAHRVD010000390.1 GCA_019090845.1 Marinosulfonomonas sp. | reverse complement strand
TCTTTCCAAGTTCCCGCCGGATCGTTCTTTTCGATCCTTGGCCCCTCGGGTTGCGGTAAAACCACGATCATGCGGATGGTTGCCGGGTTTTTAGACCCAACCAGCGGCGATATTCAGATCAAGGGGAAATCGGTTCTGGATATTGCCCCTAACAAGCGCCCGGTGAACATGGTGTTCCAACATCTGGCGCTGTTTCCGATGATGAATATTGGCGACAATATTGGCTATGGGTTACGCCGGGCAGGGGCGTCCAAGGCTGAGATCGCCAAAAAGGTGGACGAAGTTCTGGACCGGATCGGTCTGCCGGGGATTGCGGCGCGCAAGGTCGATCAATTGTCGGGCGGTCAAAAACAGCGCGTCGCAATTGCCCGCTGCATGGTTCTGGAACCTGATGTCTTGTTGCTGGACGAACCGCTTGGCGCGCTTGATTTGAAGCTGCGCGAGCATATGAAGATTGAATTGAAATCGCTGCAAAGCGCCTTTGACACAACGTTTGTTTATATCACCCACGACCAGTCCGAAGCGCTGGTGATGTCCGATCAGGTCGCGGTGATGAATGAAGGGCGGTTTGAGCAGGTGGGTTCGGCGCGCGAGCTATATTATGACCCTCAAACGCCCTTTGTGGCCGGGTTTGTGGGCGACAGTAATCGCTGGTCAGGCACGGTTGATGCGGCATCCGGGGATGAGGTTCGTATCAAGACTGCCAGCGGTGTGTCCCTTACCGGATCAACGAGCGGCGCGGGCCTGTCCAAAGGCGACCAAGCGCAGGTTTTTGTGCGCCCCGAAGCGATCCGTGTCGCGCTGGACACCGATGGTATCAGCGCATTTGAAAACCGTATCGCCGGCACAGTCAGCAGCCTGTTGTTTAACGGTGCCAACAGCCGGGTTTTGGTGCGTGATGATGCCTCTGGCGGGGAAATCGACGTGGCGCTGCCCCAATCGGGCGAGTTCGCCGCGTTAACCAAAGGCGCACCACTGCACATCGGCTGGAACGCCGGTCAGGCGACATGTTTTGCCGCCGGGGATAAATAGATGCGTGCCGAAACCCGGCTGGGGTTCATCCTGCTGCTGACGCCGCTGTTGTTGTGGCTGGTGCTGCTGATTATCATTCCCCATATCGACATGTTTCTGATCTCGATCCGCGAACGCGTGGCTGTGCGGACCTATGAAACCGGATTTGCCAATTACCTGACGTTTTTCACCGAGCCGCTGTATCTGGTGACCTTCATGCGCACGGCGCTGATGTCGGTTCTGGCCACGGTGATGACCCTGATCATTGCTTTTCCGGTGTCCTATTACATCGCCAAGATCGCCAAGGGGCGGCTGCAATCCGCACTGTTTTTGCTGTGTCTTGTGCCGTTCTGGGTGTCAGAGCTTGTGCGCACATTCGGCTGGATGATCCTGCTGCGCGAAACCGGTATTTTCAGCAGTCTTTTGCAGTTCATCGGCATCGTCGATGGTCCGGTCGAGATGCTTTATAATGATACCGCGATGATGGTCGGGCTGATTTATACCTCGATGTTGTTCATGGTGGTGCCGCTGGTGACGACGCTGGAAAGCCTTGACGACAGTGTGATCGAGGCGGGCTATGATCTGGGCGGCAACGCGATCACCGTGACGCGCGAAATCGTCATTCCACACGCCACGCCGGGCATCGTATCGGGCTGCATTGTGGTGTTCATGCTGTCGCTTGGGAATTACCTGACGCCCACGATGCTGGGGGGCAAAGAAAGCCTGTGGTTCACAGAGCTGATCTATTCGCAGTTCATCGTCCGCTTCAACTGGGAGCTGGGCGCGGCGTTTGGCTTTTTGTTGCTGGGTTTGTCATCTTTCATCGTCTGGATCGCGTTACGTCTGACCGGTCAGACCCTAGAAAAGACGATGGGGTAGGGCGCAATGATACCAACGATTAAACAATCCCGCTTTGCCCGCGTTACCTACAACGCTTATATCGCGCTGTTTTTTGTCTACCTTGCCCTGCCGTTGGTGGTGGTTTCGGTGTTTGCCTTTAATGACAGCCTGTTTCCCTCGCTGCCTTGGGAAGGCTTTACATGGGATTGGTTCTTTGGCGACGAGCGCCCCAAAACCGGTGTTTTCAATGAGCGCGGCATCATGCGTTCAATCCGCACGTCGGTGTTTGTGGCGCTGTGTGTGTCGGTTCTGTCGGTGACGGTGGGAACCTGCAACGCCTTCCTGTTCAACCGCTACAAGTTCCGCTTTAGCGGGGTGCTTTATGTGCTGATGCTGCTGCCGCTGGTGATACCGGGGATTGTTTTGGGCATCTCGATACTGGTGTTTTCCAGCACGGTTGCCAATGGTGTTGAGGATAGCATCGGTTGGGATATCGAGGCCCTGCGCCCCGGTTTGCTGCTGGTTATACTGGGCCAGTTTTCATTTATCACGACGATTGTGACGCTGGTCATTGCGGCCCGCCTGAAACGATTTGATACGACTTTGGAAGAGGCGGCGCTGAACCTTGGGGCAACACGGCTGACGGCAATTCGCACGATTACCATGCCCTATCTGGGGCCGGCGCTGATCGGGGCGGCGGTGGTGGCGTTTCTGATGAGTTTTGAAAACTTCAACACCACGCTGATGCTGGTGGGATCAGACGCGCCGCTGACGATTGCGATGTTTGACCGGCTCAAAGAAGGTTCAACCCCGGTGCTGAATGCGGTGTCGCTGTTGTTGATGATCGGCTCGTCGTTGCTGGCGTTGGTGATGATCGCGTTTCAAAAGAAAGAATAGCGGCGCCCAGATACGGTTCAGGTGAACTTTCGAAACAGCTTTGTTTTGTCAAAGATATCTTCAAGGTTCTCCATCCGGTCTCTGGTTTCTTCCCAGGTCAGGTCCTGAACGGCTGAAATGATCGTCTCGACCAGCAACAGGGTTGTGGCGGCTGAATCCCACGCCGATGGCACGACAATCCGGCTGCTAAAGACAACTTCAGCAAAGCTGTGAATAGGTGAGCGCCACTGATCCGTGAACAAAATGATCTTTGCCCCGCGCTGATGCGCCATCTCGGCCAGTTTAAGGGTGTTGTTTTCGTATCGTCGCATATCAAAAACCACCAAAACGTCGCCCTCTTTTACATCCAGCAGGTAATGGGGCCATGCGTTTGAGGTGGATTGGATATGGGTCACGTTTGGGCGAATAACCTGCATGTGCAAAAACAGGTATTCGGCCATCGTATGGGTGATCCGCCCGCCAACAATGCGCAAGGGGCGGTCGGTGTCGGCGATCAGCGCGCAGGCCTGATCAAAACTTTCGGTCTCGATCTGGCCAAGCGAATGGCGGATATTGTCGATCACCGCCTCGGTAAAGCGGTTCAGCACATGGCCAACCGGGGCTTTTTCGGCCCAGATGTCGTGTTTGGCAATCGGGCCGGAAATCTGGGCTTTTAGTTCTTCGCGCAGTTCAGACTGAAATTCGCCGTACCCCTTGAACCCCAGCTTTTGCACCATCCGCGCGACCGTTGGTGTTGAAACCTTGGCCGCCTCTGCCACTGCGGTAATCGGCCCAAGCCCGGACACAGGATAGTTTTCAAGAATTAAATGGGCAAGCTGGCGTTCAGCGCGGGTCAGCGTGTCGAGCCTCATTTGTAGGCGATCTGCTATTGTTTTGACATTTTCCGACATTGCCCGGCCTTTGTGCTGTGTATTTTCACAGTGTGGTTCGATCTGAAGAAAACTTTTCAGTATTGTGTTGACAGATTGCCAACTCTTCAAGAGATTTATCAAAACGGGGGTTTTTTTGAATTGATTGCTGCGGACGGTGAAATGACGACAGCGGGCTTGGGATTGCCTGCAATCGTAACTAATCCATCCGCGCGCGCGCCAGTGGTCTTGGTCTGTGAACATGCCTGCAACCACATCCCGGCTGGGCTGCACTCTCTGGGTCTGTCCGAGGATGTGCAAAACAGTCATGTGGCCTGGGACCCTGGCGCGATCGAGGTTGCTAACCGGCTAAGTGTTTTGCTTGATGCGCGACTGGTTTTTAGCGGTGTTTCGCGGCTGGTTTACGATTGCAACCGGCCGCCGTCCTCGGATGACGCGATGCCGGTTAAAAGCGAGGTTTTCGATATTCCGGGCAACGCTGGATTGTCGGATGCGGATCGGGCCGAGCGGGTGGCGCGCTATTACGATCCGTTCCGCACCACCCTGTCTGACACGATTTTGGGGGTTGAGCAGCCGGTGCTTGTTACAATCCACAGCTTTACCCCGGTCTATAGGGGTAAGCCGCGCATTACGGATATTGGCGTGCTGCATGACAGCGACGCGCGGTTGGCGGATGTTCTGTTAGCGCGTGCCGCCGCGCACAGTGATTTGTTGTTTGAACGCAACCAGCCTTACGGGCCGCAAGACGGTGTCACACACACACTGAAAGAACATGCCATTCCGGGTGGGTTGCTGAACGTCATGCTGGAAATCCGCAACGATCTGATCGCAACGCCAATCCAGCAGGACGCCATCGCCGGAATGCTGGCGGGCTGGCTGTCAGGCGGGCTGGCAGAATTGGGTGTTGATATGGTGGGTCAGGGGGCTGCATGCCCCGGATAGCGCGCCAATATATCCGCGTGGTCGATGCGGTGAACTACCGGATCGGGCGGGTGATGATGTATGGCATCTTCGTGATGATGGCGATCTTGCTCTGGTCGTCGATTTCCAAAACGTTTTTCCTGCCCTCGCTCTGGACGCTTGAAATCGCGCAATTCGCGATGGTGACCTATTATATTCTGGGCGGTCCATACTCGATCCAGATGGGATCAAACGTGCGGATGGATTTGTTTTATGGCGAATGGTCTGTGCGAAAGAAAGCGTGGTTTGATGCATTCACCGTGCTGCTGCTGCTGCTATATCTTGGCGTGCTGTTATACGGCGCAATCGGCAGCACCGGCTATTCCCTGAAATATGGCGAGCGCAGCCCGACGGCGTGGCGGCCCTATTTGTGGCCGGTCAAGATAACCATGTGCATTGGATTTTTCCTGATGCTTTTGCAGGCAATCTCGGAGCTGTTGAAAGACATCGCGACGATCAAAGGGGTCGATCTGGATGTCGCATGAAATGATTGCAATCATGATGTTCGCGTCAATGATGCTGATGCTGATGACCGGGCAACGGGTGTTTGGCGCGATCGGCGGCATTGCGGCGATTGCAGCACTGGCGCTTTGGGGCACGGGGGGTGGCAATATTCCGTTCACCTCGGCGATGAAGCTGATGAAATGGTATCCGCTGCTAACGCTGCCAATGTTCATTTTCATGGGCTACGTGCTGTCGGAAAGCAAAATTGCCGACGATCTTTACAAGATGTTTCACGTCTGGATGGGGCCGATCAATGGCGGGCTGGCCATTGGCACGATCGGCTTGATGGTGCTGGTTTCCGCAATGAACGGGCTGTCGGTGGCGGGCATGGCAATCGGTGCAACCATTGCGCTGCCAGAGCTGTTGCGCCGGGGTTACGACAAACGAATGGTCACCGGGGTGATACAGGCGGGCAGCTCGCTTGGTATTCTTGTGCCGCCCTCGGTGGTGCTGGTGCTTTATGCGATGATCGCCCGTCAGCCGGTTGGTCAGCTATGGCTTGCCGGAGTGTTTCCGGGGCTGATGATGGCGGCGATGTTCATTCTATACATCTATATCCGTTGCAAGATTAACCCCGCCCTTGGCCCGGCCCTGAAGCCCGAAGAACGCAATGTGCCATTGGGGCAAAAGCTGCGCCTGTTGTGGTCTGGATTGCTGCCGCTGGCGATATTCTTTGCGATGATGATCCCGTTTATCAATGGCTGGACTTCGCTGGTGGAAAGCTCGGCCATTGGCGCAATCACGGCGTTTCTGGCCGCAGTTTTAAAGGGTCGAATGACGCGCGCGGTGTTTGAGGTTTCGGTGCGCCAGACGTTGGCAATCTCTTGCATGTTCATGTGGATCATTCTGGCCGCCCTTGGCTTTGGGGCGGTGTTTGACGGGCTGGGTGCTGTGCGCGCGATTGACAACCTTTTCACCGATCAGCTTGGCCTTGATCCGTGGATGATACTGATCCTGATGCAACTGTCGTTCCTGCTGATGGGCACCTTTCTGGACGATACGGCGATGCTGGTTATCGTCGCCCCGCTTTATGTGCCGCTGGTCAAGGTTCTGGGCTTTGATCTGATCTGGTATGGTGTGCTTTATACGATCACCACGCAGATCGCGTATATGACGCCGCCCTTTGGCTATAACCTGTTTTTGATGCGGGCAATGGCCCCGCCGGAAATATCGCTGCGCGACATTTACGGTTCAATCCTGCCGTTTGTGCTGGTGATGCTGCTGGCGCTGACGCTGATTATGATCTTTCCGCAGATCGCGCTTTGGCTGCCTGAATATGTTTACAACAAATAACAAGAACCCCGTTCGGGGGCATAGGTGACAATTAACGAAGCTTAACAATCAACAAGGAGAAAGTCATGACAACCAGACGTAAGTTTTTGACCACCGCAGGGGTTGGCGCCGTAGGGGCCAGCCTAGCAGCACCCGCAATCGCGCAAAGCAAAATCCGCTGGCGGATGCAAACCTATGCAGGCCCCGCACTGGCCGAGCATGTGATCAAGCCCGCGATCGACAGCTTTAACAAAGTTGCCGGTGACGACATGGAAATCGAGCTTTACTTTGCCGACCAGCTTGTTCCAACCGGCGAGCTGTTTCGCGCGATGCAAAACGGCACAATTGACGCGGTGCAGTCGGATGATGACAGCATGGCCTCGCCAACAGAAGTCACTGTTTTTGGTGGATATTTCCCCTTTGCATCCCGCTATTCGTTGGATGTGCCGGTGTTGTTCAACCAATATGGCCTGAATGAAATCTGGGACGCGGAATATTCCAAGGTTGGCGTCAAGCACCTGTCCGCGGGCGCTTGGGACCCCTGCCATTTCGCCACCAAAGACCCGATCCGCAGCCTTGACGATCTGAAAGGCAAACGGGTCTTTACCTTCCCGACGGCCGGTCGTTTTCTGA
>JAHRVD010000389.1 GCA_019090845.1 Marinosulfonomonas sp. | reverse complement strand
TGCCCCGACGACTTGGGCCGAAGAAGGCGCGCGTTTGTTGCAATTATGGGCGACCTATCTTGCAATGGGCTATGTCTTGCGGCGCAACGGATTGATCCGGATTACCATCCTGACTGAAATGATCGGCGCAACCGGCCGCAAGTATCTTGAAATACTATCACTGGTCTGGATTCTGGTGTTCTGCGGCTTTTCGTTTTGGCTTGGCATCGAAGTGGTCATAGAAAGCATCGAGGTTGGGCGCGCCACGGCGACGATGAATCAGGTTCCCAAATTCTGGACCGAATCTGCAATTCCCGTAGGGTTTTTCGTGCTGAGCCTTCAGGCGCTGGCCCAAATCTGGCGCCACATCCGTAACGAAGCCGACCTTGACGACCACACCCCAGATTTGTCTATCTAAGGAACAATAAGTTGACCGCATTTCTAATCCTCGGCGCACTGCTATTCTTCCTTATTCTGGGTATCCCAATTGCATTTGTGATGGGCGGTTTGGGGTTATTCCTGTTACTTCTGGACGGTTTCAACCCCGTGATGATCCCGCAAGGCTTGTATTCGAGCATTGATAATTTCATCCTGCTGGCAGTTCCCCTGTTCCTGTTGATGTCAAATATCCTTCTTAAGGGCGGCGTCGGCAAAGACCTGTTTGCGGCGGCGCAAAGCTGGGTCGGTCACTGGCCGGGCGGTTTGGGTGTGGCAACAATTCTGTCCTGTGCGCTGTTTTCGGCGATTTCAGGATCATCTGTGGCAACAGCAGCAACGGTCGGAACCGTGGCAATCCCCGAGATGACCAAGCGCGGCTACGAGAAAAGTTTTGTTCTGGGCCTTTTGGCCGCTGGCGGGACATTGGGAATTCTGATCCCGCCGTCGATCATACTGATCATCTACGGCGTGATCACCGAGGAAAGCATCATCAGCCTGTTCATCGCAGGCGTCGGCCCGGGAATTTTCCTGGCATTTCTTTTCTCTGTCTATTCGGTCTTTTATGCGCGCAACAAAGGCCAACTTGAAATTCTGCCCCGCACGAATTGGTCCGAGCGATGGAAAGCATCCATTCGCGCCTTTCCGGTTCTGTTTTTGGCGGCTGTTATTGTGTTGGGCATCTACTTTGGTGTGTTCACTCCGACCGAGGCGGCAGGCGTTGGTTTTGTTTTGGCGCTGATTATCACCATCGGCAGGCGCTCGATAACCGTGGCGCAGATCATCGAGGCAGCTACCGAAGCAATGCAGACGACGGTTACGATCTTTCTGATTATTGCTGGCGCCAAGATTTTTTCTAAAGCGATCACACTTTACAGAATTCCGCAGGACGTCACTACGCTGGTGACAGATAATTTCACCCAAGCGGGCCCTTTTTTGCTGGTGGTATGCGCAATACTTTTGATCATGGGGCTATTCATCGAGTCGCTGAGCATGCTCCTTATTATGGTGCCGGTGCTTTATCCGACACTGCAAACCATGGGCATCGATCCGGTCTGGTTCGGAATTCTTTTTGTGATCATGGTGGAATGTGCGCTGATTACTCCGCCGGTCGGGCTAAACTTATTTGTTGTGCAGGCCGTTGGAAACGCAACCTTGTGGGAAGTGTCCAGAGGTGTCTGGCCATTCATCATAATAATGCTGTTCACGGTCGTTGTGCTCTACTTTGTTCCTGACCTGGCGCTTTATTTGCCTTATAAATTCTGAGGTCATATGACTGAAATACACCGCGTCCGGGTAACCGTTGGGCAATGCCCGGACGGTGCAATTGTTCGATCGCCTGACACCTGCACGCTAATAAGTCGGTGTTGAGCAGTTCCGAGCTCCCCGGCCGTGCTTCGTGGTACACCGCGATAACCTTTGTTCTTGTTTCCACAACGTTTCTGGGCGCCGTGGTGGCGACCTGCGGGTATCTGGTTCCGGCGCTGGCGATCGCCACTAAACAATCCCTTGGCGTTGATGCCGCTTTCATTGGATATCAAGTTACGCTGGTATTCGGTTTTGGGGGCGTTTCATCGCTGATATCGGGCGGGTTTGTCGGCCGTTTCGGACCCTGTAGAGTCCTGCAAGCGGCCCTTTTCGTTGGTGCTGTGGGTTGTCTTCTTTATTCCGTACCGAACCCGCTTGTTCTTACAATTGGTTCGGTTGTCCTTGGTTGCAGTTATGGAATGACCTATCCAGCGGCCTCTGTGTTGTTGTCCCGATTTGGCAGCCCAGAGCGTATCAATTTTCTCTATTCTTTCCGGCAGGCCAGCACGGCACTCGGAGCCGTTATTGCAGGCCTAATCGGCCCGTTTATTGCTGTATTCTGGGGTTGGCAGGGTGCGTTTTACGTTCTTGCAGCCTTCGCGTTGGTCATGACGGTGGGGATTAATGGATTACGTCCTTATTGGGACGATCTAGCTGACCGCAAGTACCCCATCTCGGCGCCTTGGGCCGGGCTTCGGATAATATTTTCGAACAGACCGCTGTTCATGCTGTGCTTTGTTGGATTCGGTTTCAGTGCTGTTCAAGTGGGTGTTCTGGCATTTCTGGTTTTGTTTCTGGCGGAAGAGGTTGGCTTTTCTCTGGCACAGGGCGGGTTGGCATTATCACTGATAAATATTCTGGGCGCCAGCAGCCGAATGTTCTGGGGCTGGCGCGCCGACCATCTGAAAAACTCGTTAGTTGTAGTTTCATCGATGGGTATAGTTACTGCGATTGTTGTCGCGGTGTTTTCATTTGCCAGTCCGGTGTGGCCAACCTGGATGATTTACAGTGTCCTGAGTTTTTTTGGGCTGGCCACCTTTGGCTGGTCCGGAATTGTGATGGCAAACATCGCCAGTCGTGCTGATCCCGATAAGATTGCGGAAACCGTCGGTGGTGCTTTGGGTTTTATGTTCTCAGGCGCATGGGTCGGGCCAAGCATCGGATCGGTAATCCTGCAAATTACCGGAAACTACCGGTATGTTTTTGCGTTTCTCTGCATCACGGCGTTGATTGCTGCCGCAATGGCTGTAAGGGTATCATTTCAAAAATCATGAAGATGGTTTAACCGGGCACAATAAAGAGAGGGGGCGAGCAAATGCAGATAAGATCCGTCGTAAGGGCATTCGCTGTTTTTGATTGCTTCAGTTCGGACGCTCAGCGTCTGACGCTCCATGAGATTTGCCAAAAACTTGATCTGCCAAAATCAACTGTATTCAGGCTGCTGAACACGTTGGTCGAGATTGGCTATCTTCATCATCTGGAGGATCAGAGTTACTGCATTTCGTTCAAAGTTCTCCGCCTGGCCAACCTTATTCCGTCGACGCTGGATATCCGCGACGCTGCCAAATCAGAACTGCGTCTGCTGGGCGAAGTCACCGGCGAAACTGTTTCCCTGAGTATTCTGGAGGGAACCGAACGCGTGGTTCTCGATGTCGTCGAAAGCCCATCACGCCTACGGTCTATCGTTCGTGTCGGCGAAGTTGTTCAATTGGCCACGGGTGCGGTTGGCCGCGTCTTTATGGCATTTCAGTCTGACGATCTGGTGGGTTCAATTTTCGATGAGGTTGATGTGCCAGCGACGCTTGACGACGAATTAGCTGAAATTCGTGAGCAAGGTTATGCGTGTTCGACCGGCGACCGCCTCGTTGGTGCTGCTGGTATGGCGGCTCCGATATTCGACCTGAAAGGCGACTGTGATTATTGTATTTCGATCGCCGGGCCCGAACCCCGGATAACCGGAAGACGCGAAGAACTTGCGGGCCATCTGGTCGCCAGTACGAAACGAATATCCCGCCATTTCGGGCATTCCAATATCATCTGACCCCCCAACGAGGTTGCAAAAAGCTGGCGTTGGTTTCGTTTTTGGAATGCGTTTCAAAAACACATAGACTTGATAGGTTCTAGCTGATAACTTTGTCCAAATTATATGCCGCCGCTCTTTTGAGACTCGCGACAAAAAGAGTGACCGGCGCTTTCGGAAACGGCCCGCATGAAAAATGTTGGGCCAATAGTTTGGACCGTACAAGCGAAGTGAAAACCGATGACAAAACCCTTTGAGACCCCGTTCCCATTTGAAACCGTGAAAGTCGAGGAAGTCGAAGATCACCTGCTGGT
>JAHRVD010000388.1 GCA_019090845.1 Marinosulfonomonas sp. | reverse complement strand
TCGCTGTCAGATTGAGCGCCCGAAGGGCGCATTATCAAAGGAAATGAGGCGGGGCTTTTGGCCCCGCCTCGCATTCGGATCAACCGTTTAGGTAAACTCAGCCGCGCGCTTTGCCGACCAGTTTCCAAATCGCTGGCAAAAGCATTGCCGCCAGTGCCAGTTTCATCAGATCACCAATGACAAACGGCACAAGGCCCCATGCCAGCGTCTGGCTGAACAACGAGCCATAGACTTCGGCTTTGAACATGCCGCCTGTCTGTATCCACTGTGCCAGCCATGCCAGCCCCGGAAGATACAGCAACGCGCTGCCAATCAGCATCGCCAGCGCCATCCAGCCAACTGACCGGTCCCAGCCACGCTTTGCAAGCGCGCCAAGTGCCAGCGTTGCCAGAACAAAGCCAAACAGAAAGCCGCCCGTGCTACCGGCCATATAAGTCAGGCCATTTGCCTGCGCCGTAGAGCTGGTGAACACGTCAAAACCCAGTGCGCCGATCAGCAGGTAGCCAAGGATCGTTGTCAGACCCAAACGCGGGCCATATCCGGCGGCAATCGTCAGCACTGCAAATGTGCCCATGCCAACCGGAACCGGTGACGGTGGCACCGGCAGTTTGATCTTGGCTGCAATCGTCAGCACTGCGATACCCAACACCACCAGCACCGCCTGTTTGATGCGCAAGCGCGCGCCTTGGTTTGGGCCAAGTGCCTCGCTCAGCACCTGATTTGTCATTGTGTCTGCCATGTTCTTCTCCGAAACCTGTCAATTTGGGGGGAAACTGCACTAGAATTTGCCCCGGCGCAAGGCGGTCGCATCGCCAAGCTGTCAGGATTTCACGCCATATGTGCTATCGGCGATTGATCCCGCTACCAAAGCAGCACACCAGCCCTGCCGATACCTTGTCCCCCGCCCTTCGTCGGTCTAAGAGCGGCCCATAAACATCCAAAACAAAGGCTGCCAAATGATCCCCCGCTATTCCCGCCCCGATATGGTCGCCATCTGGTCGCCAGAAAGCAAATTCCGCATCTGGTATGAGATCGAGGCCCACGCCTGTGACGCGCTGGCCGATCTGGGGGTAATTCCGCGCGAAAACGCCGCTGCCGTCTGGAAAGCCAAAGACGTAGAATTTGATGTCGCCCGGATAGATGAGATCGAGGCCGTCACCAAGCATGACGTGATCGCCTTTCTTACCCATCTGGCGGAAATCATCGGCAATGACGCGGCCCGCTTTGTGCATCAGGGCATGACATCCTCGGATGTGCTGGACACTTGTTTCAACGTCCAGCTTGTGCGCGCCACAGACATTCTGCTGGCCGATATGGACAAGTTGCTGGCCGCCCTGAAACGCCGTGCTTTTGAACATAAGGATACGATCCGAATTGGCCGCAGCCACGGCATCCACGCCGAACCCACCACAATGGGGCTGACACTGGCACGCTTTTACGCCGAAATGGATCGCAATAAGACCCGGCTTGAAGCAGCGCGCGCAGAAATAGCGACCGGTGCGATTTCCGGCGCGGTTGGCACATTTGCCAATATCGACCCGGCGGTCGAGGAACATGTCTGCCGCGAACTTGGACTTTCCCCCGAACCGATCAGCACGCAGGTCATTCCGCGCGACCGCCATGCCGCGTTTTTCGCCACCCTTGGCGTTATCGGTTCGTCGATTGAAAACATCGCCACCGAAATCCGCCATATGCAGCGCACCGAAGTTCTGGAAGCCGAGGAATTCTTTTCCAAGGGCCAGAAAGGCTCTAGTGCGATGCCCCATAAGCGCAATCCGGTGCTCAGCGAAAACCTGACCGGGCTTGCCCGGCTGGTCCGCATGGCCGTGGTTCCGGCGATGGAAAACGTGGCCCTATGGCATGAACGCGACATCAGCCATTCCTCGGTTGAACGCAACATCGGCCCCGACACGACGATCACCCTTGATTTTGCGCTTGGCCGCCTGACCGGACTGGTCGACAAACTGGTGATCTATCCAGACAATATGATCGCCAACATGAACAAATTCCGCGGCCTTGTGCATTCACAACGGGTGCTGCTGGCGCTGACCCAAAAGGGCGTCAGCCGCGAGGACAGCTATCGTCTGGTGCAAAGAAACGCGATGAAGGTCTGGGAACAAGGCGCTGATTTCCTGACCGAACTTCTGGGCGACGCCGAAGTCACAGCCGCGCTTTCCAAGGCCGAGATCGAGGATAAATTCGACCTTGGTTATCACACCAAACATGTGGATACGATTTTTGCGCGGGTATTTGGCGAAAGCTGACCAAAAGTAGCGCGCCGTTAACCCGGCTGTGCGACAAGGCTGATGATTGTGAAAACAGGAGCATGCCTTGTCCACCGCGCTATCTACGGCAACCACATCGCCAGCGGCGCCAACGCTTGCAACGGCGGCGCCCCGGCCCGCACTTAGTGGTCGCCAAAAGGCCGCTATCGTCGTGCATTTGTTGCTATCTGGTGGCACGCGACTGTCACTGGAACAATTGCCGGACCATCTGCAAGCCGGACTGATCCAACAGATGGCCACGCTCGACAGTATCGACCCAAATACCCTGCGCGAGGTCGTTGGCGAATTCGTCGGTTCGATGGAAACCAGCAGTTTAAAACTTCCCGGCGCGCTTGAGGGCACGCTGGATCTGCTCGAAGGCACGATCAGCACTGACACCGCCGCCCGCGTTCGCTCGCAAGCCGGGCTGGCGCGTTTCGCCGATCCGTGGGAGCGGATCAGCGGCATGGACACCCAAATGCTGTTAGAGGTCCTTAACCGCGAAAGCATCGAAGTTGGCGCGGTCCTGTTGTCAAAACTAAAAGTTTCCAAGGCCGCTGAACTGCTTGGCCTGACCCCGGGCGAGCGGGCACGCCGGATTACCTATGCAATTTCGCTGACCGGTGACATTTCACCTGCGGTGGTGGATCGCATCGGCCAGTCGATCGCTGAACAGATGGACGTGCAGCCCGAGCGCGCCTTTAGCCAAGGCCCCGTTGAACGGGTCGGCGCAATTTTGAATTTCTCGCCCGCCGTAACGCGCGAGGACGTGCTTGACGGCCTTGAACAAACCGACAGCAGCTTTGCCACGCAGGTGCGCCGGGCAATCTTTACCTTCGCCAACATCCCGGCACGGATTGATCCGCGCGATGTGCCCAAAATTGTCCGTGACGTGGATGCGGATCAATTGAACAGGGCATTGGCCGGGGCCACGGGGGGCGACGCCCTTGCCACCGAATTTATCCTGTCCAATATGTCCCAACGTATGGCCGGGCAACTGCGCGAAGACATGGAAGCCCTTGGCGAGGTCGCAGAAAAAGACGCCGAAGCCGCGATGACAGCCGTCGTCATTGTCATCCGCGAACTGGAGGCCAGCGGTGACATCTATATTGTGGCCGAAGAAGAAGAATAGCGCCAGTATTGCCACGGGTTTGGCGCAGTGCTCGAATACCCCGGACAGATTTGCATCATACAGATTTACATCATCATGGACCGAATTGGCCAGTCGGCACCCTGCCCCGGATTGCCCGATCAAGACAGCGCGCGAAAACCCAGCAATTCCCAGTCGCCAACCCGCTTGTGATCTCTGGTACAGACATTTATGTCTAGCGATGCAAAACACTTTGAGGGTCTAAAATAAGCGCATGGCAGACAGGGCAAAAAGCTCGGGTGATTATATTACCAATCTGGCGGTCCGCGGCTTTTTCTGGCTGGTTTTGCTGTTTCCCTACAAAATTCGCGTGCCACTGGCCGGCTGGATAATGGCGCGTATTGTGGCGCCTTTGGCCGGTTACACCAAACGCATTCGCGCCAATCTGGCCTATACCTGCCCCGAACTTACCCAGTCACAGGTGGATCGCCTGTGTTTTGAGGTGCCCGACAATGTTGGCCGATCCCTGATCGAAATATATTCCGGCAAACAATTTGTAGCACGCGTGCGCGATACCCCCCTAAGTGGCCCCGGTGCCAAGGCACTAAAAAAGGCACATCGCACAAAGCAACCCGTGGTTTTGGTGACGGGACATTTTGGCAATTACGATGCGCCACGCGCCGCCCTGATCGCCCGTGGTTATAATGTCGGTGCAATTTACATGCCGATGAAAAATGTATTCTTCAATGATCACTACGAAATCGCGATCTCAAACATAGGCACCCCGCTTTTTGCGCGCGGGCGTCGGGGCCTTGCACAAATGCTAAAGTTCCTGCGCGCAGGTGGAATGACCGGGTTTCTGGTCGATCAGTATATGCGCCATGGCGCGCCTTTGCAGTTTTTCGGAAAAACCGCACCAACGGCCCTGTCAGCGGCAGAACTGGCATTGAAGTATGACGCACTTTTGGTGCCGATTTATGGCATACGCAGCGACAATGGTCTGGATTTCACCATTCAGGTCGACGCGCCAATCGCACATAGCGACGGCGAAACGATGACCCAGGCGCTTAACGACAGTTTAGAAAAGTTGGTGCGCCAACATATGGGACAATGGTTCTGGATACACCGACGCTGGAAACCCGAGCGTCAGGCACACAATCAGCGCAGACGCGCCGCTGCCAAAATCGGACCCGGCCCAACCGCCTGAATGATCACGACCACCGGATCAGCGCCTTTTATCCGGGCGCTGGTAGTTAATGGCTTACTACCGTTCCATTTCCCAATCTGACGCCATTCGTTCACAATATTGAAATATTCAATTGTGCGCCCGGCATTTTCGCCGCGACGGATTTGCACGACAGAACGCGGTTTATACCGCACCAGTTGCACCATCATTGGTTGTGCCGCCAGCGCCACAGCTTTTATCACAACCCGGCCGCCATTTCGCGAAATGGTCAGATCAACCTGCGACGCCTGCGCTTGCTGGGCGGTGATGAAATCCATAACTTCCATCGGCTTATTGCCAACGACATAGCCCGTGCCACCGACAATCAGTTGCGGCGTATAAACCGACCGGTGCCGGGCAAACCGGGCATAGGATTTTTGCCGCGCGGTAAAGGCCGGATCACCAAATTCGTCCTTCCAGCCGATATAATCCCAATAATCTACGTGTAATCCCAAAGCGATCACACCGTCGCGCTCGGCCAGTTTTCCCAACATCGCATCCGCTGGCGGACAGGACGAGCATCCGGCCGATGTATAAAGCTCGACCACCACAGGTTTAGATCCGGCGTTGCCAAGCCCGGCACTGGCGCCAAAAAATGTTACAAAGGCCAAAAGACCTGCAAGAATCGTCCGCATCAAAGAACCCGTTTTTGTCTGCTCCCATCATTTTTTAGACCAAAGCCCGCTCAACTGCCAATCAACCAATTGCGAGATTGATTTCATTCACCCCCCCACGTGAAAGCCAATCGGGCGGCCATTCTGCACACAATGGTATACAATTAAATCACCCCGCCCCCTTGAATGCATCGCCAGACTCCGGCAATAGCAGCCCAACCACCCTGACCCATAACAGAAGGGACTTCCCCCATGACGATCATCGTTGGACAAGATACCGCGAAAACCCGCAAGACGCTTAGCTCTGGCGGCTCTTCAATTGCCTATTACTCGATCCCCGCCGCGCAGGCCGCTGGCCTTGGCGATTTTTCCCGCCTGCCCGCCGCGCTCAAGGTGGTGCTTGAAAACATGTTGCGCTTTGAAGACGGCAAAACCGTTTCGGTTGACGACATCAAAGCATTCGCCGAATGGGGCGCCAAAGGCGGCAAGAACCCGCGCGAGATTGCCTATCGTCCGGCCCGCGTTTTGATGCAGGATTTCACCGGCGTTCCGGCTGTGGTTGATCTGGCAGCAATGCGCGACGGGATTGTGGCCCTTGGTGGCGACGCCGAAAAGATCAATCCGCTGACGCCGGTTGATCTGGTGATCGACCATTCGGTGATGATCGACGAATTTGGCACCCCGCGCGCCTTCGCAATGAACGTCGAACGCGAATACGAACGCAACATGGAGCGCTACACATTCTTGAAATGGGGCCAGTCAGCGTTCAACAATTTTCGCGTTGTGCCACCGGGAACCGGCATCTGCCATCAGGTGAACCTTGAATATCTGTCCCAGACAGTTTGGACCGACACGGATCAGAACGGTGCTCAGGTTGCCTATCCCGATACGCTTGTCGGCACCGACAGTCACACAACCATGGTCAACGGTCTGGCCGTTCTGGGCTGGGGCGTTGGTGGCATCGAAGCCGAAGCAGCGATGCTCGGCCAGCCGATTTCCATGCTTATTCCGGAAGTTGTCGGTTTCAAGCTAACCGGCGAAATGATGGAAGGAACGACAGCGACCGATCTGGTGCTGAAGGTTGTCGAGTTGTTGCGCGAAAAGGGCGTGGTCGGCAAATTCGTTGAATTTTACGGCGAGGGTCTGGATCATCTGCCGCTGGCAGATCGCGCGACAATCGCCAATATGGCACCGGAATATGGCGCAACCTGCGGCTTTTTCCCGATCGACGGCGAAACCCTGCGTTATATGCGTGTTTCTGGCCGGGACGAGGATCGGATCGCTTTGGTCGAGGCTTATGCCCGCGAAAACGGTCTGTGGCGCGATGCGGATTACGATCCGATTTATACCGACACCCTCAGCCTTGATATGGGCACCATTGTTGCCGCGATTTCCGGCCCCAAGCGGCCACAGGATTACGTGGCACTGACGGACGCCAAATCGGCCTTTGCGCATGAAATGAAGGACACGTTCAAGCGCCCAATGGGCAAGGAAGTGGCCGTTGCGGGCGAAGATTACACGATGGATTCGGGCAAGGTTGTGATCGCCTCGATCACCTCGTGCACCAATACTTCCAACCCTTATGTAATGATCGGTGCCGGGCTGGTGGCGCGCAAAGCACGCGCTTTGGGCCTGAACCGCAAACCATGGGTCAAAACTTCGCTGGCGCCGGGTTCACAGGTTGTGTCCGAATATCTTGAAGCCGCTGAACTGCAGGAAGACCTTGACGCTGTCGGGTTCAACCTTGTGGGCTATGGCTGCACCACCTGCATTGGTAACTCTGGCCCGTTGCAGGCCGAAATCTCGGCGGCGATCAACGAGGGCGATCTTGTCGCCACCGCCGTTTTGTCGGGCAACCGTAACTTTGAAGGGCGGATCAGCCCGGACGTGCGCGCCAACTATCTGGCCTCACCGCCGCTGGTGGTGGCTTATGCGCTGGCCGGAACAATGGATATCGACCTGTCCAACGACGCCATCGCGCAGGACAAAGACGGCAACGACGTTTTCCTGAAAGACATCTGGCCAACAACCAAAGAAGTCGCCGATCTGGTGGAAAAAACCGTGACCCGCGCGGCGTTCCTGAAGAAATACGCCGAAGTCTTTGCCGGTGACGAAAAATGGCAGGGCGTCGAGACAACCGACAGCCTGACCTATGACTGGCCGACCACATCGACCTACGTGCAGAACCCGCCATATTTTCAGGGCATGTCGCAGGAATCGGGCACAATTTCGGACGTGAAAGACGCCAAGGTTCTGGCCGTACTGGGTGATATGGTGACGACGGACCACATCTCGCCTGCCGGTTCGTTCACCAACGACACACCTGCAGGGCAATATCTGACCGAGCGTCAGGTTGCCCCACGAGAGTTCAACTCTTACGGATCACGCCGTGGCAACCATCAGGTGATGATGCGCGGCACCTTTGCCAACATCCGCATAAAAAACGAGATGCTGGACGGGGTTGAGGGTGGCTATACACTGGCACCCGATGGCACGCAGACGTCAATTTTTGACGCCGCCATGGCCTATCAGGACGCGGGTACTCCGCTGGTGATCTTTGCAGGCGAACAATACGGCGCGGGGTCTTCGCGCGACTGGGCGGCCAAGGGCACAGCGCTGCTGGGCGTCAAGGCGGTGATAGCCGAAAGCTTTGAGCGTATTCACCGCTCAAATCTGGTTGGCATGGGCGTGATCCCGTTTGAATTCACCGGTGGGGACAGCCGCAAATCCTTGGGTTTGAAGGGTGATGAGACAGTCTCAATCACCGGGCTTGAGGGCGATCTGAAACCACTGTCAGAAATTCCCGCGTCGATCACTTTTGCCGATGGCACGGTCAAAGAAATCACGCTGAAATGCCGGATCGATACCGAAGTTGAGATTGAATACATCGAAAACGGCGGTGTGCTGCATTATGTGCTGCGCAATCTGGCTAAGTCCTGATCCGATAGGGACGCGCCAAGGCGCGTCATTATTTCTGGCACTTCGTGCGAACGGTGCCCGTGGCTAACAAATTGGAACCCAATAGGCTTGGTCTTTTGGGTTCCGGTATTGGCGTGGCGCATAACACCCGAAACAATTTGTTTCTGACATTCGGGCTAAACGGCACCGGCTGTTAACGAATTTCCACTAGACCGGGGGCATGAAAATAGCCCGCGCAAAAATCCGAAAAATTCCAGTTCCTTATATCGAAACTCTGGCGCTGTTGGTGCTGGCGATCGGGGCGGCGTATTTCCCCTGATCGCTATTTGGCGGCCGCCAACGCCGGGCGGATCGTGTGTTCCAGAACCGATGCGGTAATCGGCCCGGCGAAGCGCAGGGTTATCACACCGCTCGAATCGATCACATAGGTTTCGGGCACCCCGTAAAGCCCCCATTCCAACGCAGTGCGCCCGCTTTCATCCGTTCCGGCAGCTCGATAAGGGTTGCCCAATTCGGCGAGAAACTTAACCGCCTTTGCCGGATCGTCTTTGTAGTTAATCCCGTAAATCGGCACGCCTTCGCTGGACAGCAGTTCCAGATTGGCATGTTCGGCGCGGCAAGGCGCGCACCAACTGGCCCAGTAGTTCACCAGTTTTACACCCGGCTCGCGCAGCGCATCGTCATCAAATGTTGCCAAATCGCCAAGTGGGGCAAGCACCACTTCAGGCGCTTGCTGGCCTTTGCGCGCGGATGGCAGGGCGTTCGGGTTATCCCGGTTCATACCGAAATAAAACATTGCCGCAATCGCAAGAAATAACAGCGGCGGGGCAAGCATCAGGGGCGAGATTTTAGCCATTGTCGCGCCGCTCCATGGCCTGTTCCAGCGCCCGGCGCACCCGGCGTGAGCGCGCCCATGTCATCCAGGCCAAGCCTGCCAGCAGCAGGATCGTCGCACCATATGCCGCCAGAACCTCGGCCGCATATTTTCCCAGATCAGGCATCGTTCATCCTTTCACGCGCGCTTACCGCATAAAGCCGCCGGGCCCGGATTTCGGTGCGGGTGCGGATCAGTACAAGGGCCACAAATAACAGCACAAAACCAACAATCGTCAGCACCAGCGGTTGCCAGAAAACATCCGAAACGTTTTCCTCGGCATCCAGCGACAGGGACGCGCCCTGATGCAGCCCCTGATTCCAAAAGTTCACAGCATAGCGCGACAGGATCGCAAAGACCGATCCGACAAGGCACAAAACGCTGGTCAGATCGGCGGCCGTGTCCGGGTTTTCGATCGCCTGCCACATCGCCAGATAGCCGATATAGAACAAAAGCAGGATCAGGAATGATGTCAGCCGCGGGTCCCACGCCCACCATGTTCCCCACATCGGCTGGCCCCAGATTGCACCTGTTATCAGCGCAATCAGCGTCATGACCACGCCGACAGGCGCGGCGGCGCGCGCGGCCAGTGCCGACACATGGTGACGTCGCACCAGCCAGATAAGCGAGGCCACCAGCATCATTGCCCAAGCGTTGATCGCCATCATCGCCGAAGGCACATGGATGTAGATAATCTTGACCGACGCACCCATCCGGTAATCATCGGGCGTAAAGAAAAATCCCCAGATGGTCCCGGTCAGGATGCAGATCGCCGCCAGCACGCTGACAGGCACCACCACCGGGCCGGTCCAGCCCATGAATTTCAACGGATTTGCATATTTCCAGATCGACATATTGCTTTTCTAGCCTGAGTTTTGCGCAGCTTCCAGACACATCGAAGTCATCGCAGATTAACCCGCAATGCCGCCGCTGCCGCAAAGGGCAAAACCGCAAGGCTCCCCAGCGTGATCCCGGCTGCAAACAACAGCGGCGTGCCGCCTGCCAGCCCCTCTGCGCCGCGTCGCGCGGCCTCGGTTCCAAATATCAGGCTGGGCACATAAAGCGGCAGAACCAGCAGCGACATCAACAACCCGCCCCGCTTCAGGCCAACCGTCAGGGCCGCCCCGAATGCGCCGATCATCGACAGTGCTGGCGTGCCGATTGCCAAGCTTAACAGCAGCCAGCCAAACCCCGGTCCCGGCAGGTTCAGCAAGACACCCAGCACTGGTGCTGCCAGCGTCAGCGGCAGGCCCGTCGTCAGCCAGTGGGCCAGCGCCTTGATCGCCACGACGCCCTCCAGCGGCACCGGTGCGGTTGCCAGTAAATCCAGCGAGCCGTCTTCGAAATCCAGCTGAAAAATCCGGTCCAGCGACAACAGGCAGGCCAGCAGCGCGCCGATCCACAGGATGCCCGGCGCAATGCGCGCCAGCAGGACCGTATCCGGCCCGACGCCAAACGGCACCAGCACCGTCACGATCAAAAAGAACGCCAGCCCCAGACCAAAACCGCCCCCGGCCCGCACCGCCAGATGCAAATCGCGTTTCAACAAGCCGATCATCCGAACGCCTCGTCAAATATGTCCTTGGCCATCGACCGGGTGGCGCGAAACTGCGCAACGTCCAGCTCATCCGCTTCCAGCCCCAGATCAGTGTGGGTGGCGATGATCGCCGATCCACCCGCCCCCAGATGGGCGCGTACCGCATCTGCGAAGGTCTTGACGCTGGCGGCGTCCAGCGACACCGTTGGTTCATCAAGCACCCAAATCGGGCGCCCGGTGACAAGCAGTCGCGCCAAACCAAGGCGTCGTTTCTGCCCGGCCGACAGGTTTTGCGCCCGCCGGCCCATCAGGGCGCGCAAATCAAACGTCACCAAGGCCGCGTCGATGGACCCGGTGCCATAGACCGAAGCCCAGAACGCCAGATTTTCGGCCACGCTCAGCATGGATTTAATTCCGTCGGCGTGGCCTGCATAGGCAATCGCATCCTCGCCACCACGCATCTCGCCCGCCAAGGGGGGTTGCAACCCGGCAATGGTGCGCAACAGCGTGGTCTTGCCAGAGCCATTGGGCCCGCGCAGAACCAGCGCCTGCCCCGGCTGCATCGCAAAACTAACGCCTGCCAGCACCGGCACCCC
>JAHRVD010000387.1 GCA_019090845.1 Marinosulfonomonas sp. | reverse complement strand
CATGCGGCCGTGATCCTTAGCCCGATGGGGGCGCTGTCATGACGCAAAAACCAGCCGATAACACCCATCCGGCGGGCAGTTGGATTGATACTGATACGGTTGAAAAATTTCACTACTTTATGGACCGTCGCGAACTGCGCTATCCCTGCTGCCCAATAACCGGCACAGCACTTGGGTATACGGCGCGCCAATGCCCCTCACACCCGGGTCAGGACCTGAACTGGTTGCCCGCCAGTGGCGGCGCGACGTTGGAAAGCTTCGTGATCTATCATCAACGCTATAGCCCCGATTTTGAGCCGCCTTACAACGTCGCGATGGTGGCATTGGACGAGGGGCCGCTGCTGGTCACAACCGTATTGGTTGACGACCTTGCTGCGCTAAAAATCGGGATGAAACTGGTTTGCAATTTTGAACCGGCCGGCCGGCTGGTCTTTTTGCCAACATGATACGGATAGTTGCAGCAACAATTGCTGCATTGGAAAAATAAGTGGAAGGGCATACAGGTCTGATTGACAAGAAAGTGCAATTATTCCCACATTGCGTAATTTAGTTGACTTCGAGGTGGCCATTGGTAACGTCATCTTAGCGGCTGAGCGCCCCCGACGGGGTTACGACTTTGCCCGGGATCGGGGCGACATTAATGCACATCCCTCTGATTGGAGAGGGTAGTGATCGAGACAAGTATACGATTTTTATTTTGAATAAGAGGGTAGACATGAAAGAGCTGCAAGCACTTGGATACGTAGGGGTCGGCGGGGACCTGCTTGATGAATGGCGTGCATTCGGTGGCGGGCTTTTGGGAATGCAGGTCGTTGACAGTGCCAAATCGCGTGTCACCCTGCGGATGGATGATCGCAAGCAGCGGTTTATCGTAGACAAAGCGCAAGAGGCCGGGACCTGTGTGTTTGGTTGGGAAGTGGCCGACAGCGCGGCCTTGTCGGCGATTGCTGGCCGGGTCGAGGCCGCCGGCGTCAAGGTGACAGCAGAACCCCAGAATGTGGCGGATGACCGCTTTGTCGCCGAGGTTATTTCGTTCAGCGATCCGGGCGGTAATCGGGTCGAAGTTTTTCACGGCCCGCTGATTGCGGATGAACCGTTCCAGCCGGGGCGCACGATTTCAGGGTTTCGAACTGGCGCTATGGGGTTGGGTCACGCAGTTCTGGTCGTTCCGGATGTCGAGGCTGCGCGCGTTTTTTATATGGACGTCATGGGCTTTAAATTAAGCGACTACATGGGCGAGTTGTTCAAAGCCTATTTCTTTCACATCAATGGGCGACATCACAGTCTGGCAATAATTCAGGGCCCGGAAAAGAAAATTCACCACCTGATGGTTGAACTGTGCTCGTTGGATGATGTCGGGCAGGGGTATGATCTTGCTGAACAGATGGAAGACGGGATTGGCGTGACGCTGGGGCGACACACCAATGATTTCATGACCTCATTTTACGCCAATTCGCCGTCCAAATTCATGGTCGAATATGGCTGGGGCGGGCGCGAGATTGACCCAGAAAACTGGGTGGCGAGCGAGCTGCACGACGGGCCCAGCATGTGGGGCCATGAGCGTTACTGGCTGCCTGATGACGCCCGCGCGCTGGCGCTGGAACAGCGTCTGAAAGCAGCCCGGGACGGCGTTCGCCAGCCGGTTCAGGTGATGGACGGAAACTTTAACAAAATGACCGGGTCTTGTGCTTGGTGGGACGGGCTACAGTCAAAGAAGGGCTGACGTCAGGGCTATCTTTTATTGTTTAACGAAGACTGCGGGGGGGAATTATTTGTCTAGTCTTGCGAAAATGCTATCGGTTTTTGACGTGTTTACAACCGAAACCCCTGCATTGTCGGCCGAAGATATCATGTCAAAGCTTGGGTATAGCCGCGGCACGGCCTATCGCTATATTCGCGAACTTCATACGGCCGGGTTTCTGTCGCGTGTGGCGGGGCAATATACGCTTGGGCCGCGGATCATCGAACTTGACTATCATATTCGAGAGGCCGACCCGAATTTGCGGATGATCCAGACAGTCATGCAGGCGCTGCGCGACCGGACCGAATGCGATGTGTTGCTGACGAGCTTTTTTGAAAACCGTGTTGTGGTCAGCCTGCATGAACGCGGGCCAAGTGCGCTGAAGATGAGCTTTGGGCGGGGCCGCGCGATGCCGCTGTT
This sequence comes from Marinosulfonomonas sp., assembly GCA_019090845.1. Classification (GTDB taxonomy): domain Bacteria; phylum Pseudomonadota; class Alphaproteobacteria; order Rhodobacterales; family Rhodobacteraceae; genus NORP110. The sequence goes on along the minus strand of JAHRVD010000387.1, from coordinate 5,854 downwards.
CAAAGGCGCAGGGTCCAAAATTATCCTTGCGTGTTTTACGATGGCGCGGCAACGCAAGGTTTACGCCAGACATTCACAGGAAATTGCGACTGCGGGTCTGGGCGACACATGGGAAGATTTTCGGGCAGGTATGTTGGCTTTGCGACGTGCGGGCGCTGCGGTGTCCAAGGCAGAGCTTGATCCGGACAATGTCGGTGTGGCTGTGCCTGTCAATACCGATCCGCCCGGTAGTCTGGTGCTGGTTTTTAGTGCCGCGCGCTATGCGATGTCTGACAAAAAGTATGTAAATCAGATCGCCCAAGAGGCCGCCGAACAAATCAACCAAATAATCAAAAAAAGAAATGCTGTGTCCGGGAATGTCTTGGATGTGGCTAATGAGGGACCAAACGTTGTCGCCCACAGCCCTTAGGGGTGTGGCGACAAATCCAGGTAATTTGCCCAACAAAACAACAGTTTTTTGCCCCGCGTGGCGGCGAAAATTGGTCATGAGAGGAGAAATTTTTCGACTTAAGCGCTGCAAAAATGAGCGCGCAATATCCACACCCGGTCAAATGGGTGTTCCAATATAAATCAGGGAGAAATACATGTTACGAACAATAGTAAAAGGCGGCTTTTTCGCGGCGGCGCTGATGGCGACAGTGACGTCAGTTTCCGCGCAGGAAATGATTTATGGCGCATATCTAAGCCCCAAACACGGGGTTATGGCCAATGTCATTCCAAACGCTTTTGCAGAGATTTCCGAAGGCGCAGGCGCACAAAAGTGGCGTGTTGCACCCGGTGGTCAGGTGCTTTCGGCGCGCAACACACTGGAAGGTGTTGGAAATGGTCTGGCGGATGCGGGATTTGTGATCCCGGTCTACACCCGCGCGCAGCTTGCTGCCAACAGCGTGCTGTTTGACTATTTCGGGTCTGGTAGCGACGTGATCGCGGGAACCGGTGCCACACTGGAAGTTCTTTTTAAGCATTGCCCGGCGTGTCTGAAAGAATATGACGATGCCAACACCATTCTTCTTGCGGCGACCAATGCAGCCCCTAACCACCTGATGTGCGGACCAGAAGTGCGCACTGCAGCCGATGTGGTTGGCAAGAAAGTCCGCGCTTTGGGGCCGGGTGCCAGCATGGTTCGTATTCTTGGCGGAACCCCTGTTTCCATGTCGCCACCAGAAGGTGCGCAGGCCATTCAGCGCGGAACGATTGACTGCGTTCTTGGCCCAGTGTCCTGGCTGGAAAGTGCCGGTTATCTTGATGTCGTCAACTACATCATTGATCAGCCGGTCGGCTTTTCCAAGGCGCATGGTATCTTTGTGATGGGCAAAGACAGCTTTGCCCGGCTTTCCCCCGAACAGCAGTCTGCGCTGAAAGGTCAGATGCCACAGATTTCTGCCGAGGCCCTGATCAACGCAAACCTTGGTAAAGCGCAGGAAGCAATTGCCGCTGCAAAGGCAAAAGGCATTCAGTTTGTGCCTGCGGACGATGCATTCATCGCTGCAATTGCCGAGTTTGTGTCACAGGAAGCCGGACTGGCAGCCAAATCGGCTGAAAAGGTTGGTTTTTCCGGCTCAGCAGCGATCCTGGCCAAATACGAAGAGCTGTATCCAAAGTGGGAAGCTCTGGCCAAAGAGATCAACGGTGATCCTGCCAAGTTCGCTGCCGCACTGGCAGAACATGTTTACAACGACTGATTGTTGTCAGCGGCGCCCGATTAATGTCCGGGCGCCGCATTCTTCTTTCACTTTCCGGCCTCCAGGGAGCCTGCCAAATGCGGTTTGTTCAGATAATTCCGCCCATTGTTGCCAGTGTGGCAATGGTTTTGATGATGATCCACGTCACCATTGAGTCTTTTAGCCGCTATTTCCTGAATTCGCCTTTGCCAGCCACAACCGAGATCGTGTCGCTTTACTACATGGTGCCGCTAAGCGTTTTGCCGCTGGCCTCACTACTGGCCAAAGATGAGCTGATCAAAGTCGAGATCGTTTCCGATCTTTCTAGCCTGAGATGGCGCCGAAATTTGATTTTCTTTGGGGATATGACAATTCTCGTCGTGTCAGTTCTGGCGACCTACTGGATGGGCCAGGAAGCCCTGAAAAAAACCCGGATCGGCGAGGTCTGGGAAGGGTCCAGTGCCTTTGTCACCGCATGGCCGTCACGCTGGTTCATGCCGCTTGGTTTTGGCCTGCTTGCGCTGGTCGCCGCCGCCCGGGTTCTAGCATCTATACGAGGCCGCAATGTCCGGTAACGAAGTCGCAATCATCGCCATTGCAGGGCTGTTATTCCTGATCGCGATCAGAATACCAATCGCCATCAGTTTTTTCGTCGTATCCTTCATTGGCCTGTTTGTTTTGCGCGGCAGCCGCACGGCGATATATTTCGTCAACTCGGTACCATTTGAATTCATTTCTCATTGGAGCCTGTCGGCCATTCCGATGTTCCTTTTGATGGGCGCAATTGCCAGCCGAAGCGGCATCAGCGAAAGCCTGTTTCGCGCCGCCCGCCTTTGGTTGGGGTTCCTGCCGGGCGGGCTGGCTGTTGCCACCAACTGGGCTAGTGCGGCTTTTGCAGCCGCATCCGGGTCTAGTGTGGCGACCGTCGCTGCGATGGGGCGTTTGGCGATCCCGGAAATGCTGCGCTACGGCTATAAGGATTCTCTGGCGACCGGGGTTGTGGCCTGTGCGGGCACACTTGGGGCGCTTATTCCACCAAGTATTCTTTTCATTTTATACGGTGTTTTCGCCGAAGAATCGATCACGCGCCTGCTGATAGCCGGGGTTATTCCGGGGCTGCTGACGGCCTTTGTTTATACCGCGCTGATTATCACCCGTTGCATGATCAACCCGGAACTTGCACCGCCCCAGACGGTTCGCCCGTCGATGAATGAACGCATGGGCAGCCTGTTGCCGGTCACGCCCGTTATCGTGATCATTCTGGGAATAATACTGGCGCTATACGGCGGGATCGTCACCGCAACCGAGGCCGGGGCCTTTGGTGCGGCTTTGACGGCGATAACGGCCTATTTCTCGCGCCGACTGTCGGTTCGGGTGATGATCGAAAGTGTTACGGATGCGGTTGGGACCACGGCGAATATTTTCATGATCGCAATGGGCGCTGCGATGTTTGCCAGTTTTCTTGCCGTGTCTGGCTTTCCGTCATGGCTGGGCGATCAATTGATTGCGTTTGATCCTTCGTCGCTGGAACTTATCCTGATCATTTCGGTGACCTACGTCATACTGGGCATGTTCCTTGACCCGATCGGAATTTTGCTGCTGACGCTGCCGATCCTGATACCGCTTCTGGAAGCCCAGAAAATCGACATGATCTGGTTTGGTGTGCTGACCGTAAAATTCATTGAAATCGGTCTGTTGACGCCGCCTGTGGGGTTGAATGTTTATACGGTCAAGGCCGTTGTTGGCGGGCAGGTGCCACTGGGCCGGATATTTGCCGGTGTCGGTTGGTTCCTTGTGGCAGAGGTGTTTATCATGGCGCTGTTGATCGGGTTTCCCGCGCTTTCAACCTGGCTTCCGGCACAGATGAATTAACACCGGAAATAGTAATTCTCGTGACGGATCAGAATTGACCGCCTTCGATTTGCTCCTTCGCAAAGTTAATAAAGATCAGCCTGCCGGCAAATTTTGCGGCCAGATATGTGCCAGAATTACGTGCGAACGCTTGCCCTGTGTCATTGCCGGGGCTAGGGTCAGATCAACACATAATTGGAGGGCGGTTTCATGACGCCCAAGCGTCCCACTGGTGCGGGCGCGTTCCTGAGCCCGGTTGAGCAACCCGCGCCATCCCGGCCCGACCCGGCGGATCTTTATGCCGCGCTGGATCTGGGAACAAATAGTTGTCGCATGCTGATTGCCCAACCAAAGGGCAACCAGTTTCATGTGATCGACAGTTTTTCCAAAACTGTTCAGCTTGGCGCCGGTCTAGAGGCGACGGGCCGTCTGTCGCGTGCCTCAATGGCCCGCACGGTTCAGGCGCTGCGGATTTGCAAAACCAAGATTGCCAAACACAAAGTGTCGCGCATGCGTCTGATCGCGACCGAGGCCTGTCGGCGCGCCGACAATGCCGATGAATTCATTAGTTGGGTGAAACGTGAAACCGGGTTGTCGCTGGATATTATTCAGCCCGAAGAAGAAGCCCGGCTGGCGGTGATTTCCTGCGCGTCGCTGGTGTCCACCAAGACCGATCAGTTGTTGGTGGTTGATATCGGCGGTGGCTCGACCGAGCTGGTCTGGATAGATTTGTCCAAGGTTGCGCCGGTGGAACGTTCAAAGGCAATCATGCGGCTGCACCGCGGGTTCAAACCCGGTGACACACCGTTTCCCTATGCCAAGGTGGTGGACTGGATATCGGTGCCGCTTGGGGTGGCGACCCTGCGCGATCAGTTCAACGATGTGGCTGATGATGCCGCCCGTTTCGCCCTGATGAGCTGGTTTTTTGAAGAAAACATGGCTAGTTTTAAACCCTATCTGTCCGAACAGGAACGCGAAGGGTTTCAGATCATCGGAACGTCCGGAACGGTCACAACTGTTGCCGCAACCCACCTTGGGCTGCGCCGCTATGACCGCAACAAAGTTGATGGTTTGCGGATGACATCCGATCAGATCGACAAGGTTGTTCGGGGGTATTTGCGCCTTGGCCCGGAAGGGCGGCGCACTGATCCGGGGATCGGGCGCGACCGCCATGCGCTAATAATGTCAGGCACTGCAATTTTGCAGGCACTTTTGCGGGTATGGCCGACGGACCAGTTGTCGGTGGCAGACCGGGGACTTCGAGAGGGGTTGCTTTACGCTCAGATGAGTGCGGACGGTGTGTTGGAAGATCGTCAGTATTAACGTGGGTTGGTGATTGCGGGTTGGGGGATGTTTCTGTTAGAAGCCTTTTTTGGCCCAGAACCGACAAGCCAGTGGAAACCAACAGATGAGCAAAAACACCAGTGGACGCGGCGCACGTGCTTTGCGCGTAAAGGTCAAATCGGCGCGCGGACGTAAACTTAGCTCGACGCTTTGGCTGGAACGCCAGCTTAATGACCCATACGTCAAGCTGGCTAAGGCCGAAGGCATGCGGGGACGGGCGGCGTATAAAATACGCGACCTTGACGACAAATACCGCTTTTTGGTGCCCGGTGCCCGTGTGGTCGATCTGGGATGTGCGCCGGGGGGCTGGTGTCAGATCGGTGCCGAACGTGTCAACGCACTGGGTGAAAAGAAGGGCAAGGCCGTGGGCTATATACTGGGCGTTGATCTGCAAGAGGTCGAGCCAGTGCCAGGGGCTGAAATTCATGTTCTGGATTTTCTGGACGAAGGGGCCGACGATCAGGTCAAGGCATGGCTGAATGGCAAAGCGGACGTTGTGATGTCCGATATGGCGGCCGCCAGTTCGGGCCACAAGCAGACCGACCATTTGCGGATTATTTCCCTGTGCGAAGCGGCGGCCTATTTCGCCTTTGATGTTCTGGACGAAGGGGGCACTTTTGTCGCCAAGGTTCTTGCCGGCGGGGCAGAGGGCGAATTGCAAAAGCTTCTGAAAACCCGTTTCACCAAGGTCGCCAACGTCAAGCCACCTGCCAGCCGTGCGGATTCGTCAGAGAAGTTCGTCGTAGCGACCGGTTTCAAAGGTTAGCCGAGGCTTATTACCTGTCCGGTTTATTTGGTGTCAGTCTGGCTTTGCGTCCGGCGTTGAAGCCGGCTGGATCAACAAACCGCGACCTGTGTCAGGCAGTTGGCCACAACATGTTTTTATGCCAGCCGCCGGAGTCGAAAAAATGCCAATTCCTCTGCGCGTCACGCGGGTTGATTTCAGAAAAATTAAGTTGTTAACTTAAACTGAATACAAAAGCGAAAAGGCTGGATAT
>JAHRVD010000386.1 GCA_019090845.1 Marinosulfonomonas sp. | reverse complement strand
GCGCGTCGCAATTTTGGACGCCGACCAGCTTGATCTGGGGCTGACGGTGTTTATCGCCGTAAAGACCGATCACCATGATCCGGACTGGCTGGCAGGATTTGCCCGCACCAGCCGCGAAATTCCAGAAATTCTGGGGGCGTATCGAATGACCGGTGACATGGATTATCTGATCCGCGCACGCGTCGCTGATGTGGCGGCCTATGACCGGCTATACCAGCGCATCATCCAGAAAATCGAACTGGCCGACGTTTCGGCCAGTTTCGTGATGGAAGAGATCAAAGATACGACAGCTCTGCCGCTCTGAAGGCGGCGTCACGCTTTTTATCACGCTCCTTTTAGGAAGGTCGTATTACTCGGCCACTTCGGGCGTATCCGGGGCGTCACTTTTCTGAACGCTTTGTTCTTGTGGCTTGCGCGCACGTGGGCGGCGTTTGCGCGGTGCGGCTTCAGGTGTTTCCACCAATCCCGCGTCAGAGGGCTGTTCAGCCGGAACAACCGGTGCCGCTGACGTAATGAAATCGGGCAGACCTTCGGTGCCGGGCTGCACATCGGTAACGGGCTGTGCGGGTTGCGCATGTACCTGTGGCTCTGGCTGTGGCTGTGGCTGTGGCTCGGTGCCAACGGGCCGATTGTCACGCTGGTTCTGTCCGTCATGGGACTGGCGCTCATTGCGGTTTTGCTGATGTTGTGCATCGCGCGCCTGCTGGCGTTCACGTTGTTCGCGCTCCTGCACTTCGCGCTTTTCATCCATGACGCGCTGCGCTTCTGCCAACATTCTTGTGTAATGCTCGGAATGCTGCTGAAAATTCTCAACTGCAACGCGGTCATTGGACAGATGCGCATCGCGGGCCAGCTGATTATACTTGTCGATAATCTGCTGGGGCGTGCCGCGCACTTTGCCTTCTGGACCAGAGCTGTCAAAGACCCGGTTGATGACATTACCGCCCGTCTGGCGATTGCGATTCGAGCCAGATTTGGACCGCGAACGTGACTTGGAAGATCTCATATGATTTTGTATCCAGCCTTTTGGCTTTTGGTGAACCGGTGTCGCATTCAAGGCGACAAGCTATAGCGCTGGTTCCTGTTAATTTGAGGCATTCGCACAGCGGGGAAATAAATTCCGGCCGCCCGTGTGGGTAGCAGTAAACACGACAAGATGCCGAAAACAAGGCAATTCCAGCAAAAAACCCGTTTTTCGGGCCGTTATGGGATAATTTCGCAATTTTATTAACATTGCCCTATCGCCGGTATGCGCTGACGATGCGGTCGCGGCCATCCAAATCCTGCGCGATCTGAATTTGCTGCAACTGAGCCTGCGCAAAAATCTGCGCCACGTCGCCCGCCTGCGTTGGTCCTATCTCGACGATCAGCCGACCACCGGGGGCCAAATGGGCGCGCGCACCAGCCCCGATTGCCCGGTAGGCGTTCAGCCCGTCGCCCCCCGGCGTCAGGGCAATATGGGGCTCCCAGTCGCGCACCTCGGGGGCCAGCCCGGCCATTTCGGCCTGCGCGATATAGGGCGGGTTGGACACGATCAGATCATACTGCCCGCTCACGCCATTATACCAGTCAGAGATCAGGAATTCAGCTCGGGACGTCACATTCAATGCCGCCGCGTTCGCTTTGGCCACACTCAGGGCTGGGGCGGAAATATCGGTGCCGACACCATTTGCGCCGCCATTTTGTTCCAGCAATGTCAACAGGATACACCCACTGCCAGTTCCCAGATCAAGCACGTTGGAAAAGGGTTCAGTCAGCGCAATCTCGACCAGCTGTTCGGTTTCTGGCCGTGGATCAAGGACATCGCCGCTTACCGTAAAGTCCAGACCATAAAACGCCCGTTGGCCGATGATTTGCGAAACGGGCTGGTGCAATAGACGCCGGTCAATCAATGCCTGAAAAGCAGCGCCTTGCGCCGCGTCCGGGTCGTCGTGCAAATGCAGCGTCACTCGATCACGGGAAATTCCAAGTGCATGGGCCAGCAACACCCGTGCATCACGCATCGCGCCCTGGCCAATTGTTGGGCGCAATTCCTGCGCCGCCTGCGCCAACACCCCGGCCCAGTTTTCACCTTGCCGCACAGCCACGGCTTACACGCCCATTTCGGCCAGCATCGTTGCCTGATCATCAGCCACCAACGCGTCGATCACCTCGCTCAGGTCGCCCTGCATGACCTGATCCAGCTTATAAAGCGTCAGGTTGATGCGGTGATCGGTCATCCGGCCTTGGGGGAAATTATAGGTGCGAATGCGCTCTGATCTGTCGCCCGACCCCACCTGCCCTTTTCGCGCCTCGGCGCGTTCGGAATCAAGCTTGTCACGCTCGGCCTCATACAGGCGCGCGCGCAGAACCTGCATTGCGATTTCACGGTTTCGGTGTTGGGATTTTTCTGACGATGTCACCACGATCCCGCTTGGCATATGGGTGATCCGCACCGCGGAATCGGTGGTGTTGACGTGCTGCCCGCCTGCTCCGGACGCCCGCATCGTGTCGATGCGAATGTCATTTGCCGGAATGTCGATGTCCACATCCTCGGCCTCGGGCAAAACCGCAACCGTCGCGGCCGATGTATGTATTCGCCCGCCGCTTTCGGTTTCCGGAACGCGCTGCACGCGATGCACGCCGCGCTCGTATTTCAGCCGGGCAAAAACGCCTTCGCCCTGAACGTTAACGATCACTTCTTTAATGCCGCCAATCTCGGTCTGGCTTTGTTCAACAATGTTGAATTTCCAGCCCTGAGATTCGCAGAATTTTTGATACATGCGCAACAGATCACCGGCAAAAAGCGCCGCCTCTTCGCCGCCGGTTCCGGGCCGGATTTCCAGGATCGCCGGGCGCGCATCGGCCGCATCCCTTGGCAACAGAGCAATCCGCAGCCCCTGTTCGACCACCGGAATACGCCGGCGCAGCACAGGCAATTCTTCCTCGGCAAGCGCTTTCATCTCAGGATCTGCAAGCATCGCTTCGGCTTCTGCAATTCCGCTAAGAACATGTTTATCAAATTCTACTTCAAATCCCATACCAAGATAATCCTTCTTCAAAGTTTCTACCATTTCAATTGCATTATCATACATATAAGTCTAGCTCCATTTGTTTTTCCATTTCCAATTCTGCATCTTCCTTGCGAACTGCCCACTTTTGGACAATTTCTTCGAAGGCAGTAGTCTCTGCACCAAACACTTGAATTGACTCCAAGTCTTCTACAATTTCAATCAAATCATTC
>JAHRVD010000385.1 GCA_019090845.1 Marinosulfonomonas sp. | reverse complement strand
GACCGAAAATTCAGCCGCCCGAGACTCATCAAACAAGTCCAGAATATGCCGGTCTTCATTGGCAGACCGATAGGTTTTCAGCGCGTCCCAACCCATACTATTGCGCCCAATGCACGGTTGCACCGTTCAGAACCGCGCAGATCGGGGCGGCGAGTGGATCGTTGATTTTTACCGCTCGTTCCAAGGCTGCACGCTTTTGTGGCCCGGTAATAACGACATGTTTGGCCAAAGCGGCGTCAAGCACCGGGGCTGACAGGGTGACACGCGGTTCGGGGGCGCCCGGCGCGCGCATCGCCAAAAGCGGTGGTGCGTCCCAAGCAAGCGCCTGAACCAATCTGTCGGCCTCTGGAAATAGCGAAGCGGTGTGCATATCTTCCCCCATCCCGAGCAGCAGAACAGAGATCGGCAAACGGGACGCAAAGCCCGCCACCAGATCGCCAAGCTTTTCTTCGGGTTTTTCTGCCTTGGAATAAAGCGGCAGGTATTGCGCCGCTGCGGCCCGGTCAATCAACAAACGTTCGCGCAGTAAGCGGGTGTTGGAACGGGGCGAATCCGGTGGCACCCATCTTTCATCACTCAACATCACCGATATCCGCGCCCAGTCCAGATCAACCGCACAAAGCATATCAAAAACCGGGCCCGGCGTCGTCCCGCCCGGCACAACCAGCAGCGCCTGATCTTCGTGCATCAAAACAGACGTCAGTTCTGCCGCCAGAATATCGGCCAAATCAATCATCATCATTTCGCGGTCTGGATATTCAATAAAATTCATTCCCGGATCTCCCGCCATTCGCGACCGTCACGCTTCATCAACAAATTTGCGTCGTCTGGCCCAGTACTACCGACCCTGTAGGGTTTTGGCACGTCATGGCGATCAGTGATCCCCTGCACTACCGGATCCGTCCATTTCCAGGCGGCCTCTACCTCATCGCCGCGCATGAACAGCGTTTGATCGCCACGGATCACATCCATTATCAGGCGTTCGTAGGCATCCGCAGCGTCTGCGACCTCTGGACCAAGGGCCTCGGCAAAGGTCATGTCCAGCGGAACGTCGATCAACCGCATTCCGCCCGGACCGGGTTCTTTGATCGTCACGCCAAGTGTCATGCCCTCATTTGGCTGCAAACGGATGACCAGAATATTGCGGTGACGCCCGGCCTCTTGCCCAAAAATTGCATGCGGCGCATCCTTGAAAACGACAGCAATTTCGCTGGCGCGTGCCTTGAGTTTTTTGCCGGTGCGCAGATAAAACGGCGTGCCGGCCCACCTCCAGTTTGAAATGTTGCATTTAAGCGCAACGAAACTTTCGGTGCGGCTTTTGGGATCACCTGCGTCATCGCGATAAGAGGGTTGCGTTTTTGTTGCCTCGTATTGTCCGCGCACAATATGGTGTGGAACTACGGGCTCCAACGCTTTGATAACCTTTACCTTTTCGTCGCGAACACCGTTGGGGTCAAAGCGGCTGGGCGGTTCCATTGCGATAAGACACAGCAGTTGCATCAAATGGTTTTGGATCATGTCGCGCATTGCGCCGGATTTGTCATAATATCCGCCCCGCCCGCCAACACCGACGGTTTCGGCCACTGTGATCTGGATATGGTCCACATACTGACTGTTCCAAAGCGGCTCGAACAAAATATTGCCAAAGCGCACAGCCATCAGGTTTTGAACCGTTTCTTTGCCCAGATAATGGTCAATCCGGTAGATCTGCTGCTCGTCAAAATGGCGCGCCAGAATACCGTTCAGATCTTTCGCGCTGTCCAGATCGCGCCCGAATGGTTTTTCCACCACAATCCGGCTGGTTTGACTGGCGATATTATGTTCGTGCAACCGCTCGGCGAGAGGAGCGAAAAGGCCGGGCGCGACAGAGAAATAAAACGCGTTCACCAAATCTTTTCGCACCATCCCGGCCAAATCAGACCAGCCATCTGAACCTTTGGCATCAATTTTGACGTAGTGCACGCGGGCCAGAAACTCTTTGAGTTTCTTGTCTTCTTTTGCCGCGCTCCCGCCAAACTCGCGGATCGCGTCACCGATAACTTTGCGATACTCAGCCGTATCATAATCAGTGCGGGCAGCCCCGATGACGCAGGAATCCTCGGGCATCTGGCAGGCAACATAACGCCGATACAGCGCCGGAAAAATCTTGCGCCGTGCAAGATCGCCGGTGCCCCCAAAGACCACCAGATCAAAACTATCCACCGGGATAACACGAGACACCATAGGAACCAGCTCCAGTTGCTGTTAGCGCAAACAATTGTCAGTTACGGCCTGATTGCAACGAAGTCTAGCACTCACACCAAGCATCACAACCGCGTCAGGGGCTACTCTTGGGGTTTTCACGGCGATTTTCGCAATATAGCTGTAGTGAGCGACAGGCAGGGATCCCATATTGGCATGAATAATCAAGTATTTGACCTTCAGACACTGGCTAAGTTTGAGCATCCGCAAATAACGGCAGATGGTCAGGAGCGTGCCCATGTCGCGCTGAGTGATCCGCAAACGCTTTGGTTCAACACCGGAACGCTGTGCAATATCACCTGTGAAAACTGCTATATTGAATCTTCGCCGACCAATGATCGACTGGTTTATATCAGCCACGCCGAGGTTCGTGATTTTCTGGGACAGTTGAAAGAGCGAAACTGGGGCGTGCGCGAGATTGGCTTTACCGGTGGCGAGCCGTTCATGAACCCCGAAATGAACGCAATGGCCGAGGATTGCCTGAGCGCGGGATATGAAGTTCTGATCCTGACAAATGCGATGCAACCGATGATGCGCAAAAAGGTTCGCAGCGGGCTGGAGCAGTTGCAGGCAACCTATGGCGCGCAGTTGACACTGCGGATATCGGTCGACCACTGGTCCGGTGCGCTGCATGACAAAGAACGCGGCATTGGCGCGTTTGAGCGCACGCTGGAGGGCATGAAATGGCTGCGCGATACCGGCATCAAGATGACCGTAGCCGGGCGCACCATGTGGGATGAATCCGAGGAACAGTCCCGCGCCGGATTTGATGCGCTGTTTCGCGCACATGGATTTGACATCGACGCCTTTGATCCCGGTCAGACCGTCCTATTCCCCGAAATGGACGCAAACGCCGATGTTCCGGAAATAACAACGGCTTGCTGGGGTATCTTAAACAAACATCCAGATCAGGTCATGTGTTCATCATCGCGCATGGTCGTGAAACGCAAAGGGGCCGACAAACCTGCGGTTCTTGCCTGCACCCTGCTGCCCTACACCGACGAGTTTGAACTGGGCGAAACTTTGGAACAGGCCGAAAGCCCGGTGCACCTGAACCACCCGCATTGTTCCAAATTCTGCGTTCTTGGCGGCGCCAGCTGCACCGCCTGACATCGCCTGACACCGGCAACTAGGCCGCCTTTGCTTTCTTGCTGGCCTGTGCCGGTTCACCCGCAGCCTCGGATTTTTTCTTGCGTCCAAGCCGATGCATCATCCATGTCGGGATCAGCGCCAGCAAAAATACCACCGTCACGATCAAAAAACCGTCGCGAAAGGCTGCCGTGCTGGCCTGAATAATCACCGATCGCGCAAGAAACCCTGCCGCCACCGGAAACAGCTGGATATCGGGCAGACCGGCCCCATGCAGCATGCGTGCCACTTCGCCCAACAAAGCCATAGAGGCCGAGTTATCGCTGGTCTGGGTGGCGGCGAATGCATCTGCGTGCATGATTGTGCGCCGTTCCATAAACACCACCAGCAGGTTGACGCCAAAGGCGCCCCCCAGTTGACGGATAAAGTTCATCGCGCCCGATCCCTGCCCCACCTGATCGGGACGCAGCACCGCAAGCGAGCCTGCGGAAATAGCCGGAAAGACCAGCCCCAAACCGATGCGCGACAGGATCGTCCACCACGCCAATGCCCAAAACCCGGTGTTCACATCCACCGCCGCCGTCAGCCATGAGGACCATGCAAACACCGCCATGCCAACGCCGATCAAAATTGGCGCAGGCATCGCGTCAGACATCCGCCCGGCGATCGGAAACACCAACACCAGCACAAAGCCCGCCGGCATCAGCAACAGCCCGGCCTGCGTCGGCGTCATGCCCTGAATTGTCTGCACGAACACCGGCAATAGATAGGTCGAGCCAAACATCCCCGCCCCCATGATGAACGACACCACCGAGGCCGCAACAAAGGGCACGTTCTTGAACAGATGCATATCAAGCATTGGTTTTTCTGCATTCAATTCCCAATAGACAAAACCGACCGCAGCAACGGCCGCAATGGCGAATTGAAACAGGATCGGGTCCGACGTCCAGCCCATCCGCTGCGCGTTTGTCAGCGCGTTCAGCAACACCGCAAGGAACAGCGAAAGAATGCCCAAACCAGTCCAGTCAAACGCCGGGCGCGGGCCGCTGTCTGCACGCCCGGGCAGGAACAGATTAGACATCAACATCGCCAGTCCCGCTGGCGGCAAGCCCAGATAAAACACATAGCGCCAGTTAAACGCATCAATCAGCAACCCGCCGACCCAAGGCCCGATTGCCGGGGCCAAAACCACGCCAATGCCAAATATCCCCATCGCAGCGCCGCGTTTGTTGGGGGGGAATACACTAAACAACAGGATCATCGAAAGCGGCTGGGTTACCCCGGCCGCCGCGCCCTGAATGACCCGCGCCAACGTCAACACCGTTTCATTGGGCGCAATCCCGCCCAGCACCGAGCCGCCCATGAACACCGCCATCGCAATATTCATCGTCAGCCGCTGCCCGATCGCCTTATCGGCCCAATCACCCAGCAACATCGTCGCCGTCATCGCCGCCAGAAACCCGGTGGAAATCCACTGCGCCTGAACCGAACTGACCCCGAACGCCCCCATCACAGCCGGAATTGCGACGTTTACGATCGTGGTCGACAAAACAACCGAGATCGTCGCCAGCATGACCGTCAGCGTGGCCCACCAGCGATAGGCGGGCCCATAACGCTTAAACAGAACCTCAATCGGTGACATCGATGCTCAGCTCTACCATCATGCCGGGACGCAGTTGAACACCTTCGGCCTCTATCGAGACGCGGATTGGCAGGCGTTGCGTCACTTTGGTGAAGTTGCCGCTTGGGTTCGGACTGGGCAGCAGGGCAAACTGGCTGGTGGCCGCGCCACCAAGGCGTGTGACCTCGCCGCGAAATTCCTGCCCCGGATAGGCGTCAACCTTGATCCTTGCAGGGGCGCCAATGGCGATCTTGCGAAATTCAGTTTCTTTGACGTTTGCATCAACCCAGACCTCGCCGGGGTTGTGATACAGCAACAGCCGTGTCCCCGGCGAAACATATTCGCCCGGATCAACGAAAGTGCGGTCGACCACGCCATCAAAAGCAGCACTGATTTCGCGGCGCGACAGGTCGATCTGGCGCTGCGCCCGCTCGGCCATCAATGCGGCACGTTCTGCATCCAGCGTGGCATATTGCTGATCCAGCACGCTGATGCGCGCCTCTTCCGAACGAATAACCGCCAGATTGGCTGTCGCTGTGGCAATCGCCGCATTGGCTGAAATTTCTTTTTGCAACGCGGTGTCCAGCGCCGTCTGCGCCGATTCAAGAACCTGCGCCGAGGTTATGGCGCGGGCGGCCAGTTCATTGACCCTGTCAAAGCGGCTTTGCGTATTGCGCAGGGCAGCAACGCTGGCTTCGTGGTTGGCTTTGGCTGCGTCCAACTGGGCGCGCCCGGCGGCAAGTCGGCTGGCGACCTGCGTGCGGATCATATCCTGTTGGGTGCGTAACTGCGCCTGATGGGCCGCTAGACCAGTCAGGCGGGCATGCAGCCCCTGCAACAGCAAGACGGCCTTTTCAGCATCGATGCTGACCATCAGGGCGCCTGCCTTGATCGCGTCACCACCGGTCACAGGAACCGACACAACACGACCACCAACTTCGCTGCTAACCGTAATCAGGCTGACAGCAATGCGCGCGTCGTTAAGCGAAACCTGCGCCCAACGCCCCACCAGCCAATCCTTTGCAAGCACCGACAAACCCGCAAGAAGAACCAGAAAGATAATCGCGCGAAATATCTTTTTGATGCTGCCGATGAACCGCGCGATTGGCCCGGGTGAGCGCACTTTGGCCGGTTTTGCCGGTGTTTCGGAAACCAGTTTTTCGGCAGGCTGGGCAACAGTTTCCGCCACCGGCTCCAGAACAGGCGTGTTCGCCGGCTCAGGCAGAGATTTGACCTTGGCGTTTTTTGCTTTTTTGCCGCCGGATGCGGATTTGGTTGGCTTCTTAACGGTCGTCACGGTAACTATTTCTCCAGTTTAAGTGCAATCGCGGCCAGCACTTGCTGGGCCACTTGCAGATCGGCGGGCGCGATACCGGCCAGCACGTCACGGCGGATTTGTTCGGTTTCATCTGCCATCTCGGTTAACAATGGCGTTGCCTTTTTAGTCAGGTGTATCCACTTGGCGCGCCGATCCTGATCGCCGGTTCGCCGCTCAATCAGCCCCAGCTTTTCCAGACCATCAAGCTGGCGCACCAATGTTGGGCCTTCGATGCCCAGTTGCTCGGCCAGATCGCGTTGCGTCATTGGCCCGGAGCGCGACAGCACCCAAAGCGCCATCCAGCGCGCCTGGGTCAGACCAAGCGCACGAAAACGCTTATCCAGACGAGTGCGCCAATGGCGTGCCACCCGTGCCAGATCATTTGTGAATTCCAGCCCGATACTCATTCGTTTGCCTACTATTTGATAGGGTGCTACCTATATACAGGTAAATGATTCCGCAACGACAAATCGAGGTCAGGATGTATAACTCAGTTTTGCTCGCTTATGATGGCTCTGAAGAGGGCCGCCTTGCTTTGCGCGAAGGCGCTCGGCTGGCTCAGATCACCGGTGCAGAGGTCTGTTTGCTGGCCGTTGTGGACCTGTCAACTGGCATCGCCATGGGTGGCACTGCCGGCCCCGGCGCGGCAGAGCATCAGATAAACGATTATCAGGCAGTTCTGGAGGCTGGCGTCACCCGGCTTACAAAAATGGGGTTTTCGCCAACGTCACGTCTGGAAACCGGCGATCCGGCAGAGCGTATCTGCGCCATTGCCAACCAGATCCGCGCCGATCTGGTGGTTATCGGCCATCGCCAACAGGGGCCGGTATCGCGCTGGTTCCATAATTCGGTTGCGGTCTATGTGATGGATCATCTCGATTGCAGCATGCTTGTGGCCCGGATGGAAGTCAGCGACGACATGTTGATGTGATTTCATGCGTTTTTGTCGTTGGCCGCTGTCGGGTTCGCGTGCAGACCGAACATGGAATGACGTGTCAGGCCGGTGCCAATCACCAGCGCCTCGGCCCCCTAACAGCGTTATTCAGCCAGCGCCTTGCGAACCGCCGGGGCAACCTCGGTTCCCAGAATTTCAATCGCCTGCATCATTGATTTATGATCAAGG
>JAHRVD010000384.1 GCA_019090845.1 Marinosulfonomonas sp. | reverse complement strand
TCAATTTTCCGCGTTTACACCAAAAAAACCGTTTCTTCATGCTTTTGGTGTGTGCAATGTCAGCCGCAACAATCATGCAAAGCGGGACGTCGCGATGAATATTCACGAATATCAGGCCAAAGCTCTTTTACGCACTTATGGTGCACCTGTCAGCGAGGGCCGCGCGATCACTCGCGCCGAACACGCTAAAACAGCAGCAGGCGCACTTGACGGACCCCTGTGGGTGGTCAAGGCACAAATCCATGCTGGCGGCCGTGGCAAGGGCAAATTCAAAGAGGCCGACGCAGGCGAAAAAGGTGGTGTTCGCCTTACCCACTCAGTCGAGGAAGCCGGGCAGGAAGCGCGCCGCATGCTTGGTCGCACTTTGGTCACCCATCAGACCGGGCCTGAGGGCAAACAGGTCAACCGAATATATATCGAAGACGGTGCCGGCATCCAAACCGAGCTTTATTTGGCCGTTTTGGTGGATCGCCAAACGTCACGCATTTCATTTGTTTGCTCGACCGAAGGCGGCATGGACATTGAAGAGGTTGCCAGCAGCACCCCCGAAAAAATCCTGTCCTTTTCGGTTGATCCTGCGACTGGCTACCAGTCCTTCCACGGTCGCCGCATTGCGTTTTCACTTGGCCTGAGCGGCCAGCAAGTCAAGCAATGTGTCGCACTGATGGGAACTCTCTATAAACTTTTCGTCGAAAAAGACATGGAGATGCTCGAAATCAACCCGCTGATTGTAACTGACAAGGGCGACCTGAAATGTCTTGATGCCAAAATGGCTTTTGACAGCAACGCGGTCTATCGCCACGCAGACATTATTGCCTTACGTGATGAATCCGAAGAGGACCCCAAAGAACTTGCCGCATCGAAATTTGATCTGAATTATATCGCACTTGATGGCGAAATTGGCTGCATGGTCAACGGCGCAGGCCTTGCGATGGCGACGATGGATATAATCAAGCTTTACGGATCTTCCCCGGCCAACTTTCTTGACGTTGGCGGTGGCGCCACCAAAGAGAAAGTCACCCAAGCGTTTAAGATCATCACCTCTGATCCGAACGTCAAAGGCATTCTGGTGAATATCTTCGGCGGCATCATGCGCTGCGATGTGATCGCAGAGGGCGTGGTCGAAGCGGTGAAAGAGGTCGGGCTGACGGTGCCATTGGTGGTGCGCCTGGAGGGCACGAATGTTGAAAAGGGCAAGGAAATAATCCGCAATTCCGGTCTGAATGTCATCGCGGCGGACGATCTGAAAGATGGCGCCGAAAAAATTGTTGCCGCGGTGAAAGGATAATTTCATGGCCATTCTCGTAAACGAAAACACCAAGGTCATCTGTCAGGGCATTACCGGCTCGCAGGGCACTTTCCATTCGGAACAGGCAATTGCCTATGGCACCAAAATGGTTGGCGGCGTCACGCCGGGCAAAGGTGGCCAGAACCATCTTGACCTGCCGGTCTTCAATACCTGCCACGAAGCTGTGGCCAAGACCGGCGCCAATGCATCGGTGATCTACGTGCCGCCGCCATTCGCGGCCGACAGTATTCTGGAAGCACTCGACGCTGAAATACCGCTGATTTGCTGTATCACCGAAGGCATTCCAGTGCTTGACATGATGCGGGTCAAACGAGCACTTGAAGGTTCTTCCAGCCTATTGATCGGCCCCAACTGCCCCGGCGTCATTACACCGGATGCCTGCAAAATTGGCATCATGCCGGGCCATATCCACAAGCGCGGCTCTGTCGGCGTTGTTTCGCGTTCTGGCACGCTGACCTATGAGGCCGTCAAGCAAACCAGTGACAGCGGCTTGGGTCAGTCAACGGCTGTCGGTATTGGCGGCGATCCAATTAAAGGCACAGAACATATCGACGTATTGGAAATGTTTCTGGCTGATGATGAAACCCAGTCGATTATCATGATCGGTGAAATTGGCGGCTCGGCCGAAGAAGAAGCCGCACAGTTTCTGATGGATGAAGCGAAAAAGGGCCGCTCTAAACCGGTCGCTGGCTTTATCGCCGGGCGCACGGCACCTCCGGGCCGCCGCATGGGCCATGCCGGGGCAATTGTCGCCGGTGGCAAGGGCGACGCCGAAAGCAAGATCGAAGCAATGCGCAGCGCCGGAATCATAGTGGCAGACAGCCCCGCAGAACTGGGCGAAGCTGTCCTGAAAGCAATTGGGTAAACAGTTAAAGTGAGGGCAGCACCCGACCCGCCCGAACCCACATGAGGTAACACCATGACCGACCAACCCACAAACGACACATTCCACGCTTCATCTTTCCTGCAGGGGCACAACGCGGAATATATCGAACAGCTCTATGCGCGCTATGCTAACGACCCAAATGCGGTGGATGAGGCGTGGCAAAGTTTTTTTCGCCAACTGGGTGACAGTGAGATTGACGCAAAGCGCGAAGCCGAGGGGCCCAGCTGGGCTCGGGCTGACTGGCCGCCGGTTCCCAATGACGATCTGACTGCCGCGCTGGACGGCCAGTGGCCCGCTGACACAGTCGCGGCGGCGGACAAGATCAAAGCCAAGGCCGTCGAAAAGGGCGTCGAAATGTCCGACGTCGGGGTCAAGCAGGCGGTTCTGGATTCAATCCGCGCCCTAATGATTATCCGCGCCTACCGTATCCGCGGCAATCTGGTGGCAGACCTTGATCCGCTAGATATGCGCGACAAGACCCCGCATCCGGAACTTGACCCCAGATCCTACGGCTTCACCGACGCCGACATGGATCGCCCGATTTTCATCGACAATGTTCTGGGGCTGGAAATCGCTTCGATGCGCGAAATTGTCGACATCGTAAAGCGCACCTATTGCGGCACATTTGCGCTGCAATACATGCATATCTCAAATCCGGACGAGGCCGGCTGGCTTAAAGAACGGATCGAGGGTTACGGCAACGAAATCCAGTTCACCCGAGAGGGTCGCAAAGCGATTCTGAACAAATTGGTCGAGGCGGAGGGTTTTGAAAAATTTCTGCACGTCAAATATATGGGCGTGAAACGCTTTGGCCTTGATGGTGGCGAAAGCCTGATCCCGGCGATGGAGCAAATCATCAAACGCGGCGGTGCGCTCGGCGTGAAAGATATCGTGATAGGCATGCCACACCGCGGGCGCTTATCGGTGCTGGCCAACGTGATGGCCAAACCTTTCCGGGCGATCTTTAACGAGTTTCAGGGCGGCAGTTCCAAGCCCGAGGATGTCGACGGCTCAGGCGACGTAAAATACCATC
>JAHRVD010000004.1 GCA_019090845.1 Marinosulfonomonas sp. | reverse complement strand
TACCGCAGCCCCGCGCCCCGCGCGATGATGCCGCGCAGAATTTCACGCGTACCGCCACGCAGCGAAAATGTCGGCGCGTGCTGAATGATATAATCAAGGACCGCTTCCAGCTCGCCGTCCGCACCCTCGCCCGGTTCCACGGCCACGATATGACGCGCAATTTCGGGGATTTCCTGTTCCAGAGTTGTGCCCAGATCCTTGACAATCGCCGCCTGAAGGGCTGGATCAAGATCATCTTCCAGCATCCCCGCGATCGAGCGTGACATGCGCCGCAACACCATCAGATGGGCCACGATACGCCCCAGTGCAATTGCGCCCCGATCATCCGGCGTTGTGCCGATCCGTTCCGACAGCCCCTTGACTGCGGCAAAGGATGTCAGGAACCGGTCCGGGCCGCTGCGTTCAAAAGACAACTCTCCGGTGACTTGTTTCCAGCCCTGCCCCGCCTGCCCGATCAAGGCCTCGTCTGGCAGGAACATATCCTTGAAAAACACTTCGTTGAACTGATGTTCGCCGGTCGAAAACAGGATCGGGCGAATTTCCAAACCCGGCGTTTTCATATCAACCAGAAACTGACTGTGACCGGAATGGCGATCCTCGCTGCGCGCATCGGTGCGGCAAAACAGGATCATATAGTGGCTCAGATGCGCGTTCGAGGTCCAGATTTTGGACCCGTTCACCACAAACCCGCCGTCGGTTTTCACCGCCCGCGTTTGCACCGACGCAAGATCAGAGCCACTGTTTGGCTCGCTCATCCCGATGGCAAAATAACACTCGCCACGCAGGATTTTGGGCAGGATTTCATCGCGCTGCGCCTGCGTTCCATAGCGCAGCAATGTCGGGCCACTTTGACGTTCGGCGATCCAATGGGCCGACACCGGCGCGCCTGCCGCCAGCATTTCCTCGACCACCACATAGCGTTCCAGCGCGCTGCGCTCCTGCCCGCCATATTGCTTGGGCCATGTCATTCCAAGCCAGCCCTGCTTGCCGACAAGACGGCTGAATTCCGGGTTGTGACCATTCCAGCTTTGGGCCTTTTCGGTCGCAGTCTGCCCAGCCAGCGCGTCCTTTAAAAAGGCACGCACTTCAAGGCGCAACATCTCAGCGGCTTCTGATACCGGCGGCGGTGAAAATTTCAAAGAATCCATGGTCGCCTCCTAAACAGCCGTGATTGCGGGCCAAAGCTCATCCGACCCAAGCTTGGCTGTCGCCAGCCCAATTTCGCGGGCCCAATAAGTTTCATTTCCATATTCTTCGCGCCATGACCAAAGTCGGCGGGTCAAATGATGCAGCGAAAATTCCTGTGTGACGCCCATTGCGCCAACCACCTGATGCGCAATCGACGCTGCAATTCCGGCCGCCTCGCCGACGCGCGTTTTGGCGGCGCCAACAGCCATGCGCGAAATATTACCTTCAACCGCTTCTGTCGCCATTTCAGCGGCGGCGTTGGAGGCAGCAACCTGTTCGGCCAATACCGCAAGGTTCTGCTGGATCGCCTGAAACTTGGCCAACGGGCGGCCAAATTGTTCACGCTCCAGCGCGTAAGCCGTCGTCAGTTCAAAGATACGCTCCATCGCCCCGGACATCTGATTGCAACGCGCCGCAGCCAGCACGGCCATAAGGTCGGTTCCATCCGCCAGATCGCCGACGGCTGTGTTTTCAAGCTGCGCATCAAACGTCAGCCCATCGCGCGGTTCATCGGCGATATTTGTGCCCTCGGCCACAGTGATCCCGGTGCGCCCGACACGGGCAACCCGCCCCCCGACAAGCACCACGATATCGGCGCGCCGCCCCCATGGAACGCGCGGCGCTGTGCCGCTAAGGTGCCATCCATCGTTTTTCGCCGACAGGGCCAGGCGCGGCCTTCCACAAGGCTTGCCGGGCCTTCAAACGGTTCCAGCCCGGCCCGGCTTAACAGCCAGTTTGCCAGCACAGTTTCCACGATCGGTAGCGGCAAAGCGACCCGACCGGCCGCGCGGAAAATTGCATACGCTTCAGCGATGCTCAGATCAATGCCGCCCAGATCTTCGCCCACCAGTGCAACGGGCAGGCCAAACTCTGCCAACTGATCCCAAAGTGATTGCTGCCAGATGCCGGCATCGGCCGCAGCCAGCACCGCATCGGTGCATTGTTCGCTAAACAGACGTTGTGTCGTTTCAACAGCAAGTGATTGTGAAATATCCATGTCAGAAACCGCTTTTGATGACCCGTTTTGGCTGACAAACAGCCCCTTAACCTACGGAGTAACAACACCGTTCCCGATTTGCAAAGGCGCTTTTATATCAAAGCAACATTGCCAGAAACGCGATGGATTCCGTTGGCCTATTGACATTGCTTTGATGATTGGAGGTTAATTAGGGTTGACCGCGCAAGGTCAGGGCATTGGCGCAAGCCGGGTTTTGCAGCAGGGGTGGACTATGCAACGGGTTGCTGAACAGACGAAAGACAATCCCTACCGTTGGGTGATCCTTATTGTGGCAGCGGTCATTCTGGCCCTGACGATGGGGCAACTGGTCAACGGACTATCTGTGTATGTGGTGCCGCTTGAACAGGCCGAAGGCTGGCGGCGTGGTGACATTTCTCTGATAAATACAAGCGGGCTGATCGGTATTGCCTTTGGGTCGCTCATTATGGGATTTGCCACCGAAAAATACGGCGTTCGGCCGGTTACTTTGCTGGGTATTACCAGCGCCGGTTTGGCGACATTGGCAGCATCCCGCGCCACCGAACTTTGGCAACTTTACGCCCTGTTTTTCATGGCGGGCGCGTTTGGTGGCGGCGCGTTATCAGCGCCACTGACGGCCCTTGTGGGAAACTGGTTTTCCCGGGGCGCCGGGCTGGCCATTGGCCTTTTGTCGGCCGGGCAAGCGCTGGGACAGGGCGGCGTGCCCTTTGGCGGCGCGTTTCTGATCGATGCAATGGGTTGGCGCAATGCAATGGCATTTCAGGGGCTAGTCACGCTTGTGGCGCTGTTGCCATTGTGGCTGCTTTTGCGCCAAGCACCGATACCCCCTGAGCAAGAGGCGTTGTCAAATGAAACGCCTTCAGGCCTGCCCAACACCCTGATTACGGCATGGCTTTCGATCGCGGTGATATTTTGCTGCACCTGCATGGCGGTGCCACTGATGCATCTTATGCCGCTCATTCAGGGTCAGGGCTTTGGCGCGCCCGAGGCGGGCAGCGTACTGTTTACGATGTTGCTGGTGGCAATTGCTGGGCGTATTGCATTTGGGAAAATAGCCGACACAATTGGTGCCATACCTTCTTATCTGCTGGCCTCGGCATGGCAGACGGTGATGGTATTTGGCTTTGTCTTTCTGGATCGTCTGGGTGGGTTTTATATTTACGCGGCGATCTATGGCTTTGGGTATGCGGGCGTGATGACGACATTGCTGGTGACGGCACGAAACGTCACGGCCCCGGCGCGCCGGACTTCATCTATGGGCGTGATACTTGCATTTGCATTTCTTGGCCACGGATTGGGTGGCTGGCAAGGCGGGCTGTTTTTCGACCTGACGGGGAATTACACGTGGCCCTTTGCGAACGCGGCATTGGCCGGGATTGTGAACCTTGCCATCGTCAGCGCACTTTGGATCACCGTAAAACGAAAGCCCGGATTGGCCACAGCCTGACGGGCCATCGGAGCGAACAATTTGGCCCACTCACCAAGCTAGGTGAGTGGGCCATTTTTTTTAGAAAGACGTTTTGTCTGCGACCTTAAAGCTTGGAATAAATCTCATCCCAAAGCAGCTTTTCAAACTGCGCCTGATCGACACCTTTCACCAGCTCGTCCCAACGTGCGACATTGGCCTTGAAAGTGTCGATGACCGCTTGTGGATTTTCGACACCGAATTTTGCGGCATTGGCTGCAATAACCGCCTCGTCACCGGCACGGTATGTGGCAACAAGAGCGTCAAAGTCGGCACCGCCCTCAAGGATTTTAATTCCACTTTCCTTGGCCTTAACCAGAGCAGCATCATGGCCGTTTTCGTAAACACCAATGACCAGATCAGCTGTCAGCGACGGAAGTGTCTTTAGGATCGCCTGACGGTTTTCATCGCTCAGCGCTTCGTATGCGTCGGTATTGAACGCCAGTGAGATCGCGTTTGGAAACGAACCAAACGGGTAAAGAACGATCGTCTTTACCATTTCATAAAGATTGTAAGAGCTCATCCATGACAATGGTCCAAGGATGCAATCAATATTGCCCCGTTCCATCGAGGTGACCAGATCGGTCGGCGCCATACGAACAGGTGTTCCACCCATGACTTTGACCATCCGCCCGCTCGAGCCGGACACACGAATTTTTAGCCCCTTTACATCCTCTGCCGAAGACAGATCAGACGTGCAGAAAAGTGCCGCACTGGATGTCCCGTAAGAGCCAAGGATCGTTACACCCTGTTTTTTGAAATCCCCGGTGCAGCCGTCACATTCAAGAAGAGCCGTCTGCAAGGCCGCGCCAGCGCCAGCCTTTGGATTTTTGACATATCCGGCCATTTCAAACATCATATTGAAATGCGGCAACTGGTTTGGAACATAGGCCGAAAGCCCGGCCGTTGCTTCTGCAAGCCCCTCGCCGGTCGCAGAGATCGACGTTTTGTTGTCAAACAACTGTGCACCAGCAACCAGCTTAAAGTTTACTTCGCCGCCGCTTGCCTCTCTTAGCCGATCAAAAAAGACCGGAAGGACATTCTTGTTCATCAGGTGCGAGGGCGAAAGGTAGGACGCATAGGTCAGGTCTTTGGCAACCGCCTGACCTGCGATGGTCATTCCGATCGCGACGGCCAGAACCCGCCCGAACATGCCGCGAAGCGGCGGTTTTCTTTGTGATATACTTAGCATTTTTTTTCCTCCAGTTAGACGCTTGGCTTTTGCCAAATTATTGCATGTTTTTGCATGCAGCGATTGTTGGTAGTGACTTCGTTCCTCCGTTTTCAATTCATTGTATCAACAAGAAAAAGTGATATTGACGGAAAGCCGATCAGAGCCGCGCAGATAAAGACTTCGCACAAAAGGAACCATGCGGCCCCGCGAAATATCGTTCCCAGTGGCACCGTGTCTCCGACCACGCTTTTGAGCACATAGACGTTCAGCCCGACGGGCGGTGTTATCATCCCGATCTCGACGAATTTGACCGTTAGTACGCCAAACCAAAGCATGTTCAGATCAGCGGCCTCATACATTGGAATGAGGATCGGCAGGGTGAGCAACAACAAACCAAGCGTATCCAGAAACATCCCCAGAACGATGAACAAGGCGGCCGAAAACAGCACGATCATCAGGTTGCTTGGCTGGTTTTGCACGATCACGTCGGCAAAATACGACGCCACCCCGGCCTGGGCAATAAAGCGGCTGAACAGAACCGCGCCGATCACGATAAAGAAAATCCGCGCCGTGGTTATCGCAGTTTCGCGAACGCTTTGGACAAGCACAATAAAGCTGAACCGGCCCTTTAGAAGCGAAATCAGCAAAGCGCTAAACGCACCAAGAGCACCGGCTTCGGTGGGCGTCGCAATTCCGGCATAAATCGCCCCAATAACCGAAAACACCAGCAGGATGATTGGCCAGATATCAAGCAGGTCGCGCATCCGTGTCGACCAGTCGTTGACGTCATTTGTTCGTGGTGCCAGCGATGGATTAAGCGTCGCGCGCGTCAAAATCATCAGGCAATAGACCAACAGGGTCAAAAGCCCCGGCAAAATTCCGGCAATGAACAGATCGCTGATCGGAACATTCGCGAAGATGCCGTAGATGATGAACACAAGGCTTGGCGGGATCATCACGCCAAGCGTTCCGCCCGCCGCAACACAGCCCGTCGCCAGTGCTTTGTCATAGCCGGCCCTGAG
>JAHRVD010000019.1 GCA_019090845.1 Marinosulfonomonas sp. | reverse complement strand
GCTTCGTCGGCAGCGTCAGATGTGTATAAGAGACAGGGCGCGCATCGCTCCTGACAGGCGCGAAGGCAGCAAAACCAACGCAGCCATGGCCACAAGCGATATCGAATAAACGACTTGGTGCAGGGTGTTGACCGGCTCAATCCAGTCACGGCTGGCCGACAAGCGCCCGTTCTTGATCAGACCGTCTGGTATCGCCGGGACCAAAGAGAGACGCCATAGAACCCTTTGTGTAGGAACAGTCATCAGAATGCTGTTCAACCGCGCCTGAGTCAGCGTATTTTTCAAAAACCCAACTATGGTCATGGCTGGATAACGCGCCAATACCGCCAGTGAAAACGACACTTGTTCCTGCGCGACGCGGCGCTGATCATCCTGCGAAATCAACCGGTAAGAGCCAAGCTGTTTGGTGGTTTTAAATATCAAATGCGACGCCGTCAGCCGCATCGGATCATCTGAATGCTGCAATGCTTGATACAAGATGCAGGTAGCGATCCGTTCATCCGGGCAATTGGCCTGCAAATATCGCCACCCTGCCCCATCTTCGATCAACCGCGCAGTAAGAAACGGTGTGTAGGTGACTTGCGAATCCCCGACAGCCTTGGCCGTCATGCTAAACACTGCCCGCTCGGCCAGCCCCAGCCCCAGGATCGCACTGACCAGCACCGGTGCCAGCCACCATTTCTGCACCGACAATATCAACGAGATCACAAGCACCGGCACTACGAGCAAGGCCACCATGGCAAGGTGGGAAAGATGTGATGTGACTGCGACAGCGCCAAGCGCCACTGCCAACAGGATTTCAGCAACCTGCATCTGCCGGGCAAAAACCGCCAATGTGGCCACCGAAAGCAGCAAGACGCCGGTGAATATGTCGGGCATGAAATAAGCCACGTAAAACGGCAGAGCACTTATGAGCGACGCCAGAACAGGCAGGGCAAAGAGCATTCCGCCCGGCAGGCCCGGCGCTGATTGGCGAAGCGCCACGCGCACCGGCAACCAGATCGCTGCAAGGATAGCAACTGCGTTCAGGATCGGAACCGAACTTGCCCCCAGCCCCAATGCCGCCACTGTCGACAGCAGCGAATAAACAAGCGAACGCGCGCCATTTACAGTGTTAGCCCCAGCATCGTCCCCCGCAGCGCTGGCACCTTCGCCGCCCTCGGCGACAAGAAACCCGAACTGGCGCAGCACTTTGACGCCGTTGTCCAGATAGCCACCACTGTCAAAGTAATAAAGCGGGCCGCCATTAATCAGTGAAACCGACAAGCAGGCAACAAAAGCCGCGCCGATCCACAACGACATGCGCAGCCATCCGCCTGATGTAGATGTATTGTCAGAGATCGACATCGCGCCTTACCCGACACCCTGATCCGGTTCAGACGCCAAATCTACCGCACCGTCTGTCCCGTTCAACCGCGAGAAATATGCAATCGTAGCCGCCAACCCGCTATCCAGCGCAACCTTTGGTTCCCAGCCAAGTTCACGTCGCGCCAATGAGATATCAGGCTTGCGCTGAACCGGATCGTCATGTGGCAGTGGCTCAAACTGAAGCTGCGATTTTGATCCGGTCATCGCGATGATCTTTTCGGCAAGTTCACGAACCGTCATTTCCACCGGATTGCCGATATTGACCGGCCCGGTAAATTCGTCGCGCGTATCCATCAAGCCGACCAGACCGTCGATCAGGTCGGAGACAAAACAGAACGCCCGTGTCTGGTTGCCCTCGCCAAAAATCGTGATCGGCTCATTGTTCAGCGCCTGCATGATGAAATTGGAAACCACGCGCCCATCTTGGGGATGCATGCGCGGCCCGTAAGTGTTGAAAATCCGCGCCACCTTGATGCGCAGATCATGCTGGCGGCGATAATCAAAAAACAGCGTCTCGGCGCAGCGTTTGCCTTCGTCATAACAAGACCGGAACCCAATCGGGTTGACGTTGCCCCAGTAGTCTTCGGTCTGTGGATGAACCGTCGGATCACCGTAGACTTCCGATGTCGAGGCCTGCAATATCTTGGCCCCCAGCCGTTTGGCCAGCCCCAGCATATTGATCGCACCATGCACCGAGGTTTTCGTCGTCTGCACCGGGTCATGTTGATAATGGATCGGCGAAGCCGGACAGGCCAGATTGTAAATCTCGTCCACTTCCACATAAAGCGGGAACGTCACGTCATGGCGCATAACCTCAAAACGGCCATTGTCCATCAGATGCGCCACATTGGCCCGCCGCCCGGTATAGTAATTGTCGATGCACAACACGTCGTGCCCGTCATCAAGCAGCCGTTCGCACAAGTGCGAGCCCAAAAAACCCGCCCCGCCGGTCACCAATATCCGTTTTGACGTCACACTCATGCTTAGCACCTTGTTTTGTTACTGCTGGCAGGCAAAAAAGGAATTCGTTCTTTTATCAATTTTTTCGATCTCGGCGAAATTGATTTGCCACAAGCGCAACCATTACTCCGCGTCATCCTATAGCCGCTTATATTCAATTCCGACGAAAAAAGAGAGACGTTTCCGTTTTGGCGACAAGTTCGAAGAATTTTGCGCAATGTCCCACAAAGCGGCGTTCAGGGTCCGGGCGCGGTATCAATCTTTGGAAATTCCAAGAATACTGCGCGCGATTTCAACCAGATCAATCACGAATCTGTCGTCCCAACGGGATCCACGGCCAAATATTTCCTCTCTGGAGGTGTAGAAAACTGGCGCGCCAAACTGTGTCGTATCACCGTTCTTCAGATGGGTTTGGTAAAGCTCTTCATTGAGAACATAAAGACCCTGCCCATTATGGCTTCCGTTCAGACGGGCACCATCCGGGGCAGGTTGATCCATCGGTTGCATGACATAGTTAATGACTTGGCCATCTGGCTTGGGTTCGCGCGCATAGTGAAACCAGACCAGCGGCCCGCCAAAGAAATT
>JAHRVD010000383.1 GCA_019090845.1 Marinosulfonomonas sp. | reverse complement strand
TGCCTGCATTAGACAAGGGGATGAAATTGAAACTCATCATAGCAGCAATCAAACCGTTCAAACTGGAAGAGGTTCGCGAAGCGCTTACCACTATCGGCGTGCGCGGCATGATGGTCACCGAAGTCAAAGGCTTTGGTTCACAGTCGGGACACACTGAAATCTATCGCGGCGCGGAGTACGCGGTGAATTTTGTGCCCAAGGTAAAACTCGAACTCGTCGTTTCAGCCTCAATGGCCGATGAGGTTGTCGAGACCATCACAAAAACTGCCAAAACCGACAAAATCGGCGACGGCAAAATATTTGTTCTGGATGTGGAAAGCGCTGTTCGCGTTCGCACCGGCGAAACCAACGAAGACGCGCTGTAAAGCCCGCCCATTCCACTTGGGAAAAGGATTTTAAAAATGACACTCGCTAAAACACTACCGGTCGCTCTGGCCGTGGTCGCACTGCCCTCACTGGGTTTCGCTCAGGAAGCAGATACGACACCGACAAATGGCGAAATTGGCTATATTCTCAACACCTTCATGTTTCTGGTCACTGGCTTTCTGGTGTTCTGGATGGCCGCAGGCTTTACCATGCTTGAGGCAGGCCTTGTGCGCGGCAAGAACGTGACAATGCAGCTGACCAAGAACATGGCGCTCTTCTCGCTCGCAGCAATTGCCTATTACCTTGTCGGCTATAACCTGATGTATCCGGGCGACGGCTGGACAATTTCCAATATTCTGGGCGCGTTCAGCACGACAGCGCTGGAACCAGTTGGTCTGGCCGACACAGAAACCGACCTGACATATGCGTCAGTTGGCTCTGACTTCTTCTTTCAGCTGATGTTCTGTGCTGCGACAGCATCGATCGTGTCGGGCGCTTTGGCTGAGCGGATCAAACTGTGGCCGTTCCTGATCTTTACGATCATCCTGACGGCCTTCATCTATCCAATTCAGGCATCCTGGAAATGGGGCGGTGGTTTCCTTAACGAAGCTGGTTTTCTTGATTTTGCCGGGTCCACAGTTGTGCATTCTGTAGGTGGCTGGGCCGCTTTGATGGGCGCGATCATTCTTGGGCCACGTATTGGGAAATATGTAGATGGCCGCACTATTCCAATGCCCGGTTCCAACTTGCCGTTGGCAACACTTGGCACATTCATCCTTTGGATGGGCTGGTTTGGCTTTAACGGTGGTTCGCAGCTTTATATGGACACAGCCGCAAACGTAGCAGACATCAGCCGCATCTTTGCCAACACCAACACGGCAGCAGCCGGTGGCGCAGTTGCAGCACTTATCCTGACGCAGCTGCTTTATAAAAAGCCGGACCTTACGATGATCCTGAACGGCGCGCTTGCTGGTCTTGTGTCTATTACGGCCGAGCCGCTGACACCGGGACTTGGTGCTGCAACCCTGATCGGTGCAGTCGGTGGTGTCATCGTGGTCTTTGCGGTGCCGTTTCTTGACAAGATGAAGATCGACGACGTTGTTGGCGCGATCCCGGTTCACCTGTTTGCGGGCATCTGGGGCACGCTTGCCGTGGTCCTGACAAACCCGGACGCATCTTTTGGCACACAGCTTTACTCGGTCGTTGTGGTCGGTATCTTTGTCAGCGTTGTTTCGGCTGTCGTCTGGCTGATCCTGAAGGCAGTCACCGGTATCCGGGTCGATGAAGAGGCCGAGATCAACGGGTTGGACATGACCGAATTGGGGATGGAAGCCTATCCGGAATTCTCCAAAGGCTAAGCTTTCCTTTAACCTTAGTTTCCTGCCCGGGCGTTCGCGCCCGGGCTTTTTTGTTTGATCCAGCGGCAACGCGCCGTGCGCGTCATTTCTTCTGGCACTTCGTGCGGTTTTAGGTTGCCCCCGGCGCTGCTGAATTCGCTGGCATTACAGGCGGTGGCGTTACCCGGTGACGCAGCAGCGCCATCGGATGCGAGCGCAGGGTCAGCCGCATGGATACATAATCTTCCACCACCTGTTCACCCTCTGTCATTTTTGCCAGTTGGACCGCCGGTTCATGGATCACCTCGCCGTCCAGATCATCGGCAAAAAGTGGCAGCGGGTCGACCGAAACAAAGGCACGAACCTCCCACAAAGCCTCGCGGCGAGTCAGGCCGATATGGGCGAAAGCATCAGCCTCGGCCAATGCACGCAGATCACGCGGATCGGTTCCCGCCCGACGCCAGACATCCCCGACCGAAGTATAGCCATTGGCCCGCGCGGAGGTGATCCATCCAGCCTCGGCTTCGCGCATCGCCTTTATCTGGCGAAACCCCAGCCGCAACGCCAGCCCGCCTTTGCCATCAGGTTCCATCACGTTGTCCCAATAGGACGCGTTGATACAGACCGGCAGCACCGTGACCCCATGTGTGCGCGCGTCCCGGACAATCTGCGCCGGGGCGTAAAACCCCATCGGCTGCGAATTGAGCAATGCACAGGCAAATATCCCCGGCTCATGGCATTTCAGCCAAGCCGAGGCATAGACCAGCAGCGCGAAACTGGCCGCATGACTTTCGGGAAAACCATAGCTGCCAAAGCCTTCGATCTGCGAAAAACACCGCTGAGCAAAATCCAGATCATAGCCGTTCTTCAGCATGCCTTTGATGAAGCGATCCTGAAAATCACTGACCGAGCCGTGTTTTTTGAACGTTGCCAGCGAGCGGCGCAGGCGGTCGGCCTCTTCCGGGGTGAACCCGGCGCCGATGATTGCGATCTGCATCGCCTGTTCCTGAAACAGCGGCACACCAAGGGTTTTTCCAAGCACCTGCCCAAGTGCATCTGAAGGAAAACTGATTTCCTCTTCGCCATTACGGCGGCGAATGAACGGATGCACCATATCGCCCTGTATCGGACCAGGGCGGATGATCGCGACCTCGATCACCAGATCGTAAAAACAACGCGGCCGCATACGGGGCAGAAAGTTCATCTGGGCGCGGCTTTCAACCTGAAAGACACCGATTGAATCTGCCCGGCACAGCATGTCGTAAACCTTCGGATCCTCCGGGGGTAACGTTGCCAACGAATAGTCGATCTGGTGGTGGGTCTGGATCAGATCAAAGGCTTTGCGGATACAGGTCAGCATACCAAGGGCCAGCACATCGACCTTGAGGATGCCAAGACTGTCGATATCGTCCTTGTCCCAACAGATGACGGTGCGGTCCTCCATCGTGGCGTTCTCGATCGGGACAAGTTCGTCCAGCCGCCCGTCAGTGACGATGAAACCGCCCACATGCTGGGAAAGGTGGCGCGGAAAGCCCTGAATTTCACTGATCAGATTAAGGGTCTGACGAAGGCGACGGTCGTTCGGATCAAGACCGATTTCGCGCAAGCGTTTTTCCTGAACCCCATCGGCGGAAAAGAACCCCCAAAGCTGCGAAGACAGGGCCGATAGCGTATCTTCGCTAAGGCCCATGGCGCGCCCGACCTCGCGGATCGCGCGTTTACCGCGATAGTGAACGACCGTGGCGCAAAGCCCCGCGCGGTGGCGACCGTAGCGTTCATAGATATGCTGAATAACCTCTTCGCGCCGTTCATGTTCAAAATCGACGTCGATATCAGGCGGCTCATCGCGGGCCTCGGAAACGAAGCGTTCAAAGACCATCGTGCCGATTTCCGGCGAAACCGAGGTGACGCCAAGCGCGTAGCAGGTGACCGAATTGGCCGCCGACCCGCGCCCCTGACACAGAATGTCGCGCGAACGGGCGAAGGCAACGATATCGTGGACAGTCAGGAAATAGGGTTCGTATTTCAGCTTAGCAATCAGGGCCAGTTCATGGGCAAGCATCTTGCGCACTTTATCGGACGCACCGTTTGGATAGCGCCAGTTAAGGCCAGCATGCGCAAGGCGCGACAGGCGTTCAGCCGGGGTTTCATCGCCAGAGATTTCCGAAGGATATTCGTAACGCAATTCATCCAGCGAAAAGGTAAGCCGCGCGGCAATGTCGCCGCTGCGATGCACCGCGTCCTGATGACCCGCAAACAGGCGCAGCATTTCGGATTGTGGACGCAACCGGCGTTCAGCGTTGGTCAGGGCGGCACGCCCAAGCTGATCAACACGGGTGCCGGTGCGGATCGCGGTCAGCACATCGGTCAGCTTGCGGCGGCTGGCATGGTGCATAATCGGCGCGCCAGAGGCCACCGTCGGGATGGCCAGCTTTGCAGCCAGCTTTGCAAGGCGGTCAAAGCGGGCCGGATCCTGACCGTCGTATTTCGGGGCCATCAACAACGCGACCTGATCAGGAAAGCGGCGCGTCAGACGTTGCGCTTGCCCCAGCCAGTTAT
>JAHRVD010000382.1 GCA_019090845.1 Marinosulfonomonas sp. | reverse complement strand
CGTGATATTGAATAACACTTGAGGGCATGGCTAGTTAGCTACAAGATCAAGCCAACCGACTGGGTCACGAGGCAATGCGTTTGCTTCGCGACACGGGGAAACTGGCGACAGTCAAAAACGCAATGGCTAAACTACCGCGACTTGCGGCAAGAAGGAGCAAGACAATGAAAATTTTGGCAACAGCAGCGGCGTTCGCTCTGATTACATCTCAGGCATTTGCCGGTTCGTACGAAGTAAGATGCGAGACAACGTCAGTACCCTATCAGAAAACTGTCAAAGGCGGAGAGCCCGAAAAGGTTATCGGTGGAGCGCTAATTGGCGGCGTTATCGGGAAAGTTGTAACAGACGATAATGCCGGCGCTGCCGTCGGCGCGATCATTGGCGGGGCTGTCGCCCATGAAAACAGCGCGACGACCGTCACCAGATACAAAGACGTCGAAACCTGCAAGAATGTGTTCATTCCTGAACGCGTCGCGGATGCGGAAACGCTTGAACAGGTCTTGCTGGATCTGAACGATGGCCAGTCCGTCAGCAAAGAAATGATCATGGACGTGCAGTACACGATTGGCGTCGCCTATGACGGTAAATGGGGACCAATGTCTCGACGGGCCGCAGAGCAGTATCTGGCAAATCTCGAGCCCGACGCACAGCCCGGGGAGCCGTTGTATTCACTGGTCGTCAACGATGTGGTCATCGTCAGTTCAGCCGACGCAAGTGCGATCGATGAGATCAAGAAGGCCCTGTTTGAAGCAGGCGTCGACTCTCAAATCTTCGTTGATTTGCAGTGATGCACTAAAACCTGTCATACCCAATGCATCGCTACCGGCGACAGATCATTCTGCGGTGCCAGCACAAAGGCCAGCTGGCGGTCCTTGACCAGCGCCAACCTCTCGCCCTTGCCGCATAGCGCTGCGTAGAGCGTCTCGATTCCTTTGAGCTGTTCGCGCAGTTCCACGGGCAGGTCTTTGGTTTTGACCGAGCGAGCACACCATAGGCGGACTCTTAGCACATCCTGCGAAGGATGGTTAGCTCGGGTTCAACGGACGCCTACCCGATTGATGCTAGGTTGGAACTGCAAAACTGGGACACAGATCGTAACGAATTTGAAGGTCCCTCCGGGCTCTTTCGGTTATTCTCGGCGCCGCTGCATCCCTGCCTCTAGGGCAGACCCTGACCGTCACTTCCGGCCCTGACCGGACTCTCGCCGCTGTTCCTGATGCCGCAGTGCAGCTTTCGCTTTGCTGTCGTTCATGCGCCGCGCCGCATTTTGAGGCAGTGTACGGCAGCAGCGCTGGACAATAGAGACCTTCACCGACCGCTCCTATACGGCAGAAGAAGAGCATAGAGAGCCGCATTTGTAGGGGCTTCCACACCAACTTTCTCCGAGAGCCGGGCCGCTGCGCCAGATATCCACTCGATTTCAAGAGGGCGACCCTGCTCAAGGTCGATTGCTGTTGAAGCTCGCATTTTCGGCGGGAATGCAATGGCAGACGACCATATCTTGTCTTCGATGTTGTCAGGTAGTGAGACGCCTAACGCTCGGCCGATCGCTGCTGTCTCCGCGACAACTTTTTGAAATAGCTCGCCCAATTGCGGTATTGCCACGATATCTCCGATTGTGCACCGTCCCGCGGCAGTCACTCCGGACATCGCCGAAAACAGGACGAACTTGGACCAGATATCGCGTTCGATATCGTCGGTTGGCGGGGCTGTCAAACCTGCCTCGTCTATTGCCCTTCTCAATGCGTCAATGCTTTCTGAGGGCCTGCTGTCGCGCTCTGCGAAAGTGAATACATTGAATTCACCTGTTTGCTTAATAACACCGGGCGATGCGATCGTTG
This sequence comes from Marinosulfonomonas sp., assembly GCA_019090845.1. Lineage (GTDB taxonomy): Bacteria > Pseudomonadota > Alphaproteobacteria > Rhodobacterales > Rhodobacteraceae > NORP110. The sequence goes on along the minus strand of JAHRVD010000382.1, from coordinate 1,778 downwards.
TCGAAACCTGGGCCATTCCGTTGGCGACATTCTGTTCGGGGAGGAATTTGAGCAACCTGTCGGATGCCTCAACGCCGTTGAGAAAGGGTACGACAACGGTGGCTGAGCCAAGCATCGGCAGGCACGCCCTTGCGGCGGCTTCTAATCCATCGCCTTTGACACCGAAGATGATTGCGTCAACCTCCCCGACCGTTGAGGTATCATCCGTCGCAATCCATGGTCGAATTCTCTCCATTCCTGCTGGGCCATCGAGCGCCAATCCATTTTCAACGATTGCTTGAAGATGCGGCCCTCTTGCAATTGTGGCTACCTGATGCCCGGCTTTGGCCAGTTTGAATGCAAGGAAGCCTCCGATCCCGCCGGTCGCCACAGTTGCTATTCGCATCTCACTCTCCTTGGTTCATTCGTGGCGCTAGCCCATAACGGAAAAGATCACACTCACCCAGCTCTCCCGGTTTGGAAAAATATTCTCTCTGTCCATCGGCAAAGGTTTTTTGGGTCCAAAGGCAGCCTGAACTAAGAGAGTATTCAGCTCATTTGGTTGGTTTCATTATGCGGCGAGTTTGCGATGTTGCAAGCGCCGGATTTCGAGTGTCTTTCGTTTGATCCTTTCTCGTTTTGTTAGAATGGTTTGAGCCCGCCCGAAGTATGCGTCAGCGGGTGTCACATTGTTCACGCTCTCATGGTAGCGCTGGTGGTTGTAGTGATCGACAACGGCTTCGATCTGGACCTCCAAGTCGCCTGGAACAAGCAGAATCCTTGGCGAAAAGATCGTCAAAGACATCAAGCGGGCGTACCACTGCCCGGCAGTCGATACGTAGTATCGATGAGAGGGGCGCAAGCTGTATTCATCTGAAGAGAAAAGCAGGATTGTATTGGATGGCCTGCGGGGCGAGGACAAACGCGAGGATCGGCATCGGGATGGCAACCAACGCCCAAATCGAGAGGATCTAGGCATGGCTGTATTACGTGTCGTCTGTAGGTTGGGTTTGCATGGTGGTGACCTTTCTGGACTAAATAACAGCGCGTCCCTCGTGGAAAGCGCGTTTACGGTATTAGATTTAAAACAATCGAACTCAGCCGTGCATCAGTCATGAAGTGTGCCAGCATACCTGGGAAAATGCTGCGGGTTTTGGAGTAGATTATCCCAAATATCCAACCTGCAGAAATCTGGCCAAACAACATTATGAATGCCGCCAAATAACTTTCGCCACTTGAATACCATTGTGGCCTAAAGAAATTGATCGGGACATGGAACAAGCCGAACAATATTCCGCTGTAGAACCAGGCTCTATCCTGCCCAAGCGCTAGTTCCAGTTTGCACTGAATTATTACGCGAAAAAGAACTCTTCTGTAAATACGGGTTAGTAGGCAGCGAACGCAATGAGCGTCCAGGTGAGCCCCGTCGTCATGCCAAACAGATACGGCGCCAGCCCGGCCAGAGCAAACAGCAAGGTCGCAATAATAACCATTGGCCAAGCGTGTGGCATACGAAACCCAAGATCAAAGCGGTTCCATTTCTGCACATAGACGACGTCTATAAATAGCACGATGACCAGCGGGAAAATCATGTAGGCGATATCGCTGAGCAACAAAGAATTTGAAGGTATTCCCTTGAAGGCATCGGCCGGAAGGGACGGCAATAGAAAGAAATAATTAGTTATTTCCAAATGTTTAGTATGTGTAGTGGCGGTCCCTGAAGGACTCGAACCCTCAGCCTGCCGATTAGAAGTCGGCTGCTCTATCCAGTTGAGCTAAGGGACCGCTGCGCACTATTT
>JAHRVD010000381.1 GCA_019090845.1 Marinosulfonomonas sp. | reverse complement strand
TCAGACAACGTGGCGCTTGGCCTTTTGGATGCGTTGAGAAACAAGCATGGCATTCGCGTACCCGAGCAACTCAGCCTGATTGGCTACGATGACATCCAGCAGGCCAGCTGGGCCTTCGCTGACCTGACCACTGTAAAACAATCGGTTGAGGAGTTCGCCAAAGTCACGGTGGATCTGTTGAAAGAACGGATCAAAAATCCCGATGCCGAACCAAAGAACGAAATTGTGGATGTGAAACTGATATCGCGGGGAACGGTGTAGCTATGGGCGGGTCAACGGAAAAAGAGCTTGAAGAACGCTATGAATTTGCCCGTACACTTGCCCGCCAAGTCGGCCTTGAAGCAGTGCATTATTGGAACGAAAATGGCCCGCAGGGTCTCGGAACCCAAACCAAAGGTTTGCAAGACTTTGTGACTGTTGCCGACAAAGCTGCCGAAGACACTATTCGCTCAGAACTGGCTCGCATGTTTCCGGGTGACGGATTTGTTGGCGAAGAAACCGGCGGCACCCCCGGATCTGCCGGATACTGGGTGGTTGACCCGATTGACGGCACCGCCAATTACACGCGCGGGCTGCGGCATTGGGGCGTTTCGATTGCCTATGTCGAGGATGGCAAAACCCAGCTTGGCATATTGCACGATTCACCAACAGATCGGCTGTACCATGCGCGTCTTGGACACGGCTCGTTTCGCGACGACCAGCCAATCATAGTTGCCCCAACCACCGACCCCCATGCCGCCATGGGAATTCTGGGCGCATCGCGTCGAATACCGATTGAAAACTATCTGAACCAGATCAAATCCCTTTATGACGCAGGCATTGAACACCGGAAAATCGGTTCAGCGGCCATCGGCATTGTACGGGTCGCCGAAGGCGTCGCGGATTTCTACTATGAAGGCCACCTAAACTGCTGGGACGCACTTGCCGCCGTCCTTATTGCGGAAGAGGCCGGGGGCATATCCCATGTGCCGCCAATGGATGAATTTATTACCAGTGGAGGTGAGGTTTTCTGCACTACTCCCGCCCTAAATAGTATCGTGTTCGATCTTCTATCAGCCAATCAAAGCGTCCCGTCATGACCAACCCCCTTGCGGCAGACTGGGCCCGTGTAACCGGACCGGAAGGTCTGGAAATACTGCGCTGTTTTCTGGCTGGCGATAGCGACGCAGCTGAACCGATGACCACCATCATAAATGCCGCACTGGCCGGGGACTACGACGCAGATTACGCTGGAAGCGTTGATCCGGAAAAAATACATGTTACCACCTCCTGTCATCTGATGGTGCTGGCCCTACTCCATCGCCTGAAAGGGTTAAATTCAGTACAATTCTACAAAGATGACCCGCTGCGATATGTGCGGACGAACTGCCTGATCCAACGAATGCTTGGGTTTGAACGCCTGACTCTGGGCTGGCCGGTTTATGGGTTTGGTGCAGAGATGCTAGGACAGACCATGATCTACCCGGATGATCAGGCGCCAGGGTCCGATCCGGGCGTGACTTTGCTGAACACGGACAACTGGCGGGAAATGCCGGGATATGATGCTAACCACCCGGTGGCGCGCGCAATCCGCGAAAACCTGCAACACATGGCGCGACTTTCAGGCATCCAACCCGTCGCCCACATGCCAGCCCCTTACTCTCTGGCGGCTGAAATCCTTGGGCAAGAACCTCTTATAGGGGCGCTTGCGCTTGACCCGGAGTTCGTATGTGAATTTCTTGACCTGATCGTAACACGCATACTCACACCATGGTGCGCCGATCTGGTTGCCAATGTACGCGATGTCTGGTTGGAATTTTCTGACGCCAGTGGCTCCCCGATGTTTGTCGGGCCGCAAAACTTCCTGAAATTTGCTGTCGACCCGGTACGTCGGCTAATTGACGAAAACCCATGGGGTGAGCGGGTTTTCGTTGCCAACTATCGCGGTGACTTGCCTTCAGGCGCCCCAACCCGAGGGCGCAGAACCAAACGTGCGGCACAGGCCTCAAACATCTCATTTGACAGCCTGCTTCAGGCAAAAATACTGTGCTGCCCACAATTCTTGATGCGGCTGGAAGCAGACGCTGCACCGCTCGCAGACTATGTAGAGGCAGCCACTAATCTGGGCATGTCGTTATACCTTGGCATAGGTGCAGTCCGGCTTGATCGAAATTCAGTTGTTGATCTGGAGACAGCGAAATCGGAGCTGTCACAGGTAGCAAGTGATCGAGCGCAAACAATTGCACAGGTGTCGGTTGCTTTAAGCGCCATGGGGCGTAAAAGGGTAGATTTACACTGGCCCGGTGATATTTACATCGAAGATACGAACGTAGAAACAAGCGTTGAATTGATCCAGGCTGTTCTGGCTGGCGTTGGCAAAAGTCAATGACAACAAAGAGTTGCAAGTGCTTATGGTGGCCTGAAATCTGTGTAACGAACGCGCTCGGTTGGGTGTATAGCCGTCAAGTTTCCTCTTCCATTCGATATTGTTTGCATTGTCCAGACACATCATTCTTCCATTTTGCAACCAAGTAAAATCGGGAATTTAATCGGTTGGGAATGTCCGCTCTTAATGAACTCGCGAAATTGGACCTGTCGCGCTTTAGTGCCGCCCCAAGTGCTCGTTTAGGCCACTTTCCGTTCGAATGCGACGGGGCTTTTCCAGCCTAATGCTGAGTGTCGGCGGCGCGGGTTATAGAAGCCGTTGATGTATTCGAAGATCGCCATCTCAGCCTGCCTGCGGGTGTCCCACGTGTCTCGCCAGATCAGCTCTGCTTTGATCGTTTTGAAGAACGTCTCAACGGCCGCATTATCATAGCAATTTCCTTTGCCACTCATTGACGCCTCGAACCCATGCTGTCGCAAGATCTTTTGATAATCATGCGAACAATATTGGCTGCCACGGTCAGTGTGATGGATACAGCCTTTTGGTGGCGCTCGGAATGCAATGGCCATGTTCAAAGCCCGGATCGCCAAGTCTCGTTTCATGCGATTGCTAACTGCCCAACCAATGACGCGCCGCGAATGCAGGTCGAGGATCACAGCCAGATACGACCACCCCTCGCGCGTCCAGATATAGGTAATGTCACCAGCCCATTTCTGGTTTGGTTGATCCGCTGTGAAGTTACGATCCAGCAGGTTTGGCGCAATGTTGAACTTGTGACTGCTGTCTGTCGTGACCTTGTGTTTGCGGGTTCTGACCACGGATATGCCGTTCTGGCGCATCAATCTGCCAACTCGGCGGTGCCCGACATCCAAACCAATCTCTTTCAACTTTTCGGTCATTCGTGGCCTGCCATAGCTGCCCAAACTGAGACGGGATTGTTCTTTGATGTGCGCCAACGTCACCATATCAGATCGCTGCCTGCGGCTGGCTGGCCGACGACGGAAAGCTCTCAAGCCACGCGTGCTGACACCGACAACATCGCACAACTGGTTGGCTGGAAAGTGGCCCCTGTGTTCCTCGATAAACCTAAACTTCATTGCTTTTGGCCCGCGAAAAGCTGGGTGGCCTTTTTAGGATGTCCCGCTCCTCCTTGAGAATGCGAACCTCACGCCGAAGCCGGTCATTCTCTTGGGCAAGGCTCAGATCCTCTTTCGACACCACATCCGTGTCTCTGTGTGTCGTGCTCCCCTTGTTCAGCGTCGACATGCCCACACCCAGATCATCAGCTACCTGCTTACGCGCCAGCCCACTGGTCAGTGCGATACGCACCGCATCTTCGCGAAATTCGTCCGTCCGTTTCAGTCCCAT
>JAHRVD010000380.1 GCA_019090845.1 Marinosulfonomonas sp. | reverse complement strand
GTCGCAGCCTGAGGCATGACCCGCCACAGCCCGCCTCAGTTTTCCGAAATGCCGCAATCGTTGTTTGGTGATTTTGCGCGCCCGGTGCAAAAAGCCGCCCGGCTTCCATCCTACATCAAAGAGCATCGAAAACGGCTGCGCGCCCGGTTTACCAATGGCGGTGCCGCTGCGATCCCCGATTATGAGATGCTCGAACTCATCCTGTTTCGCGCAATTCCTCGTCAGGATGTGAAACCGCTGGCCCATGACCTGTTGAAAATTTTCGGTGACTTCAATCGCGTTCTTGCCGCCCCGCCAGAACGGCTGGCCGAGGTTAAGGGCATCGGCCCTGCGGTTATCTTTGAGCTGAAATTTATCGAGGCAGCGGCCCACCGTCTGGCCCGTTCGCGGGTTCTGCAAACCCATGTGCTTTCCAGTTGGGACAGCTTGCTGGACTATTGCCACACCACCATGGCACACCGCGAAACGGAACAGTTTCGCGTCCTTTTTCTGGACAAGAAGAATGTGCTTATCGCAGATGAGGAACAGGCCAAGGGAACCGTCGATCATGTGCCAGTCTATCCGCGCGAAGTGGTCAAACGAGCCCTGGAACTAAACGCTTCGGCGCTGATCCTTGTGCATAATCACCCGTCTGGCGACCCCACACCGTCGCAGTCTGACATCACCATGACCGAGCAGGTAAACGCCGCCTGCATGGCCCTTAACCTAACCCTGCACGACCACCTGATAATCGGCAAATCGACCGAGCTTAGTTTTCGTTCGACCGGGTATCTTTGATAACTAGCGTGACCAGATTTCGACGCGCCGGTTCACCTGCCGCCCCCACTCGGTATCGTCGCAAGCCATCGGCATCGCCTCGCCAAAGCCGTCAACAGTCAGCGAAATTCGCCCAAGATCGGCTGTCGTCGCTTCGTGCAAAACGGCCTCTCTGACCGAAGCCGCCCGTTGTCGTGACAGTCGCTTGTTCGCCCCGGCAGCACCCAGCCCGTCGCTGAAACCGACAAACGTCAGCTCATTCGCGCCGATCGTTCCGGTTTCCAGCGCCCGCGCCAACAGGATGACATTCGAACGCGACTGCGCGTCCAGCGTAGAAGCCCCGTCGTCAAACCGAAATGTTACCGACAAACGCCGCGACCCGTCCAGCGCCGCAACCAGACGCTTCAACTCGGTCAGACCAATTTCCGGCCCGGCATTTCGAATTGCATTTGCCAGACGCTCGCCTTGCCGCCGCACCGGTGTGCGCGCAATTCCCTGATCCACAAACCCAGCCCGCAGTACGGCGATCTGTGCCGCTGGCGACTGGGTAAACCGCATGAACTCGCGACCGACTGCGGGCAAACGACGGCCCTTGAGATACAAAAACAGCGGCGCGGTCAGTGGGTAATCTTCCGATTTCAGCGCCTCTGGTACGGCGCCAGAGCGAAACCCACATCCCCCCGTCAATGTCAGTGGACGGGCATTTCCCGGCCCCGACAACGTCGATAACCCGATTGCGAATGGATCGCGCGCAACCGCATCGACCAGATCGCTGTTGGTTCTGTGGCGTTGCACATTCGCCGACAGATGCCGCCCCGCAGGCAGCACGATTTTTTCAAGAAACACGTTCAGGATGCTGGATTTCTGATCGGGTGCATGCAGCACGATCGGCGCGTCGATACCGCCAAGCTCTCGCCAGTTAGAAATCTTGCCGCTGAACACCTGTGACAATTCTTCCGGCGAGATTTCGAGCACCGAGTTGCGTGTCGAAACCACCGGCACCAGCGCGTCCAAAGCAACAACACGGTTCTGGGCGGGCGAGCTTAATCGCCCCAGCCCGGCTTCGATCCCGCGGGTGACTTCCTCGGGCAGGACTTCGCGCAGCGACATCGCGATGTCGGCTTCGTCTGACAAGAGATCAGCAAATCCTTCATCGCTGGTCGTGACGCGGATGGTAAAACGCGCCGCCGTTCGACCAGTATCGGATTCATTCAGAACATAGGAAAATTCCGCATCGCTTACGACCAGTCGCTGTGCGGAATAACCCTGATGGCGGGCAAAAGCCTCTATCAATGATGGCATCAGATGGTTTGCAATTGTCCCGGCACCGGAGACTGCGATATTGGCGACAAATGCCGCCAGATCAGGACAACCCGGCCCGGCACAAAGCACGCCTGTGCCATCCACCGTCAGCACACCATAGTCAGAATCCACCCGGTAAAACTCGCCATCATAGCCAAGAAGCGTGCCAGCGATTTCAACGCTACCGTCGCGCGACGTCAACGTTACATCTTGCGCGCTGGCAAACGCGGCCAAAACTGTATGAAAAAGGACAGCAGCAAAAGCTGTCCGTATCGAAATCATGCACGCCCCACATGTGGCTGGTCAGTTGCGTGCGATCTTCAGGTCTTGCAGCAGGTTTTTCAACACCAGAAAGCCGCCAATGTTGTCACAGTCGGGAATTGTCAGTGCGATCTGTGTGTTATTGACCACGCCATTGCCTGACATCTGGTGGGTCTGCCCGATAATCTCTTTGCCGCAGGTTGCATCGCTCACCTCAGCCTCAACGCTCAGACGAACGGCGCCGTCATCACCGGCACGCCCGGCAGGAAAGGAATAGACCTCTGCCATCATCGGACGAACCACATTTGGGTTTCCCAAGGTTGTAAGAAATCCAACGTCAGCCGGACCGGTAAGGTTGGAATTACCGGGAGACCCTGCCCAGACATGGCCCGTACTTCCAAATTCCGCACCGTATTCCAGCGCATGGATATGCATCATAGCCCCACCCTGCCAAGAAATGGCAACGCGGTCAAAACGTTCAGGCGATGGCACTGCTGCCATGGCTTCAACCGAACTGCCATTGGCAAATGTAACCGAAATGGCGTCATAGGTGTTCATCACCGGAACCGATACAAAAAAGGCTCCGTTCTGGTCGGTGATATCGGAAAATTCCAACCCTGCGTGCCTGATTATGATCCGTTCGTTCGGGTTGCAGGGCGCGGTCAGCATTGTATCAACCATCGCTCCAGGTTTGGCAGTCGCAGCAAAACTCGCCTCACAGGATGAGGTCAAGAAAGATGGGGTAGGCGCGTCCGTCAGTGTGCCACCTTCGATTTGAAATGAAACTGCGGCCACAATCCGGCCTTCAACCCAGGGCGCGGGTGTTACCAGTTTCTCCGGCCCAACTGAATCCAGCGGCGGCGTCGGCAGTGCCGCGACAATATCGAAATCGCCTTGATCTGTCTGAACCGGTTTTGCGTCGGGCGAAAAAACATCCGTCCTTGCGGCAAATGCACCGCCACTTTGCATGATATGACCAGTTGCAGCAGCGGCGATCAGTGTCAGGCCCACCCTGAATATTCTGAGTTTGTCTACCATCACCGGGTCCTCGATTTAATCCGAACAGGAAACAACGTGCAGCAACACCTGGTCAGGCATATGGCGGGAATAAGATTGGGTTGAACACAATTCACGGACGGGAATGCGCCTATGTTGTGATGCGGCAAGATATCGCCGCTAAATCAATGATTTTGCCCGGCCTGAGGCCATAAAACGGTCACAATATCCCTAAAATTGGACCTACTATAACAGTGTCCGCCCTGCCCGAGTGTTGCTGAATCGTCGACAATAACCCTAAGCAAGCCGCCCATGGCAATGTTTAAACTTTTTGCCGGAGCCACAGGGGCACTTGTCATTTCGCCCTGGCTTTCCCCAGGTTTCAGGATCATTTTCGACAAACCCATCGGCGGGCTGCCCGGCTTCGGCTTCTTCCGCCGGCACAGCACCCTGACCGGCAGCCTGCATCGCCGACTGCTGCGCAACAAGCTGTTGCATCATGGCTTCCTGCTCTTCCGGCGTCATCGGACGAACCTGCGATAGTTTTTGGGTCACATCCTCGCGCAAAGTATTCAGCAGGCTCTCGAACAATTGGAACGATTCCGTCTTGTATTCATTCAGCGGATCACGCTGCGCGTAGCCGCGAAACCCAACCACAGATCGCAAATGCTCCAGGGTCAGCAGATGTTCGCGCCATTTGCCATCAATTGTCTGCAACAAAACCTGCTTTTCGATGTTGCGCATGGTTTCGGGGCCAAATGCTTCGGTCTTTTCGGTCATGAATACATCCGAGGCGTCATAAAGCCGCTCACGGATATCACCGTCATCCACGCCCTCTTCGTCGGCCCAGTCAACCACCGGAACGTCGATTCCGACCTGTTCTTTCAAAGTTTCGCCAAGCCCGGCCACATCCCATTGATCCGCATAGGATTTCGCCGGGATGTGCAGATCAACCAGATCGTCGATCACCTGATGGCGCATATCACCGGCGATTTCAGATAAATCTTCGGCTTCCATAATCTCGCGGCGCTGGCTGAAAATTACCTTGCGCTGTTCGTTCATCACATCGTCGAATTTCAACAATTGCTTACGAATATCAAAGTTGCGCGCCTCAACCTTGGCCTGCGCTTTTTCCAGCGATTTATTAACCCAGGGGTGCACGATCGCCTCGCCCTCTTTCATGCCAAGCGTCGACAGAACCTTATCCAGCCGTTCCGAGCCAAAAATCCGCATCAGGTCGTCTTCCAACGACAGGAAAAATACCGAACGGCCCGGGTCCCCTTGACGGCCGGATCGGCCGCGCAGCTGGTTGTCGATCCGGCGGCTTTCATGGCGCTCTGTGCCCAAAACAAACAGACCGCCAGCATCCAGAACCTTTTGGCGTTCGTCGGCATGTTCGGCCTCGATCCGGGTGCGAATAGCGTCTGGATCAGCATCAGGATCAGCGCCAAGCGCCTCGATCACCTTCATCTCGACGTTGCCGCCCAGCTGAATATCAGTGCCGCGCCCAGCCATGTTTGTCGCAATCGTAACGGCGCTGAATTTGCCAGCATCAGAAATTATCTGTGCTTCCTGCTCATGTTGGCGAGCGTTCAGAACACTGTGCTTTACGCCGGTTTTATCCAGCATCGCCG
>JAHRVD010000379.1 GCA_019090845.1 Marinosulfonomonas sp. | reverse complement strand
GGCTTCACGTCAAACATTGTTGCCGGGTGTTATATTGGATTTGACCGACCCAAGTCGCTTGGGCGCGGGGCCTCGGGCGGGGCGTTTTGTGGCCCGGTTTTTGACCGGTTCATGCAAAAGGCAACGGCAAAATTTGGTGGCGGCGAATTTGCGGTGCCCGAGGGCGGGCATTTCATCAAAATCGACCGTTATTCCGGCGCGCGACTGGCCGACGACGCCGAGGGCGAAGATGTGGTGGCTGAATATTTCCGCGACGGCGAAGAACCGGTTTTCGGGCTGATGTATGACGGTGGCTTTGCGATGTCGGCAAACCTGCCGCTGTTCGCCCCGGTCGAGAATGCCGCCGCTACCGGCACCACGGTGCGCACATCGTCGGGTCAGATCGTAATTATTCCCGGAAAAGCCGATTACGGCACCATTTCATCGGGTGGCCAATACTAGCGCGCCTTGCCCGCGTCCCGGCCCGTTGATATTACCCAAAACCATAAAAACCGGACGGACATAACATTGCGCGCAGAAATATCTAATGCAGCCGAAGCAATCGGCAAATCACTAGCGTTGCTAAAGCAGCGGATGGATTGGGAAACCGCCAGCCACCGGCTGGAGGAATTTGACGCGATGATCGAGGATCCGGACCTGTGGAATGATCAGGCGCGGGCCCAGAAACTGATGCGCGACCGCCAGAACCTGATTGATGCTACCGCTGTTTGCAGTGGGATCGAGCAAGAACTGAGCGACAATATCGAGATGATCGAGCTGGGCGAGATGGAGGACGACCAGGAAGTCGTGTCCGAGGCCGAGGCGGCCATTCTTGCGCTGGTCCAACGCGCGGCCCAAAAGGAAATTGAGGCACTTTTGAACGGCGAAGCAGACGCCAATGACACGTTTCTTGAGATTAATTCAGGCGCCGGGGGCACTGAAAGCTGCGACTGGGCCTCGATGCTGGCGCGGATGTATGTTCGTTGGGCCGAGCAACATGGCTATAAGGTTGAACTGATGTCGGAAAGTGCTGGCGAAGAAGCGGGGATCAAATCGGCGGCCTATAAGATCACCGGGCATAACGCTTATGGCTGGCTGAAATCGGAAAGCGGCGTGCACCGGTTGGTGCGGATTTCACCTTTTGATTCTGCCGCCCGGCGGCACACGTCGTTTTCCTCGGTCTGGGTCTATCCGGTGGTGGATGACAACATCGAAGTTGATGTGAACCCATCCGATATACGGGTCGATACCTATCGTTCGTCCGGGGCAGGCGGGCAGCATGTGAACACCACCGATTCCGCCGTGCGCATCACCCATATCCCGACCGGGATTGTGGTGACATCTTCGGAAAAATCGCAACATCAGAACCGGGCCAATGCGATGGCTGCGCTGAAATCGCGGCTTTATCAGATGGAACTGGAACGCCGGAACGCCTCGATCCAGGAAGCCCATGAAAACAAGGGCGATGCAGGCTGGGGCAATCAGATACGGTCTTATGTTTTGCAGCCCTACCAGATGGTCAAAGACCTGCGCACCAGTTTTGAAACATCCGATACCCAAGGCGTGCTGGACGGGGATTTGGACGGGCTGATGGCGGCGACACTGGCGATGGATGTCTCGGGCAAATCGCGCGCCCAGGCGCAGGGCGAGGGCTGACAAACCGGCATTCAATCGCGGCCCGTGCCGGTCCATTTCTTTGATCTCGTGCCCTGTGGGCACTCGGGCGGGTGGGTATAGCCACGGATTTAACAAATTTAACCGGGCCAGAATTGATCGGGCCAGCAAAAAGGCGCGGCGGACCAATCGCTGCGCCTTTTTACGAACTCAAATGGTTCGATCAGGCTTTTTCAGCCGGCTTTCCTGTTGGAACAGGTTTGGATGAAGCGGACTGAAGCGGCTCTTCCTGACGCTGAACCGAGCCTTCAAAATGGGCACCACTTTCGATCGCGATTGTTTTGTGGATGATGTCACCCTCGACCTTGGCTGTCGATGTCAGGCGCACTTTCAGGCCGCGAACCCGTCCGATCACCCGACCGTTGACGACAACATCGTCAGCGATACATTCACCTTTGACTGTGGCACCTTCGCCGATGGTCAGCAGATGGGCGCGGATGTCGCCCTCAACGTTGCCTTCGATCATGATGTCGCCGGTTGTCTTGACGTTGCCTTTGATCAGCAGGTCCGAAGACAATGTTGATGCCGGTGGCTTGGGCTTTGGGGTCGATGGTTTGAATTCTGGCGCTGCCTGTTTTGCCGTTGTCTGTGCGGCGGCGGGGGCATTTGCGTCATCGCCGTTTTTTGGGCCGGGCTCGTTTATTTTGCTTTTAGAAAACATCGTTTGCTGCCTTGATATAAGTCATCGGGTTTGTTGCTTTTCCGCTGACGCGAATTTCATAGTGAAGATGCGTGCCGGTCGAACGGCCAGAATTCCCCATATCACCAATCCGTTCGCCACGCGAGACTTTTTGCCCGACCTTGACGCGGATTTTGGCCAGATGGGCAAAGCGGGTTTCTAAACCAAACTCGTGCTGGATCTTTATCAGACGGCCATAACTGGACTGCCAGCCCGCAAAAACGATGACGCCATCGGCCGTTGCGTGAACCGGAGTTCCGTATGCGGCAGCAAAATCTGTGCCCGAATGCATGCGTCCCCATCTGGGGCCAAAACCGCTGGTGTGGCGAAACTTCGACTTTACCGGCAGCGAGAAAGGCAATTTGTCAGCGGCAATCCGGTAAAGGTTCATCCGGTCCATTTTTTCCAGAATTCCGTTTGCGCGCAGGCTGTCCGGGCTGAGCGCCTGCCCATGGATCGAAAATGTCAGCGGGCTTAACGGGCCACCCTGACCGGAATAGCCGCGGCGCACAGTGTCCAGAATACGCTCGGTCGGCATGCCGGAGGCGGCAAACATTTTGTCCAACGGGGCCAGTGACAGGCTGACGGCGTCTTCAAGCTGGCTGAAAATACGGTCGTTGCGTTCAAACAGCAGCTTTTGTTCCAGCTCCAGTTCGGCGACATATTCCTGTGTGCGCAGGGCCTGCTCGCTTATTGCATCGCGCTGGTTTGCGGTGCGATTAAGAGCCGCGCTCAGAAAATCGAGCGTTGCCGCCAGATCCGCGTCAGCGGGCCCGGATTGGGTCGAGGGCAGGTTTGGGCCAAGGCCAGCCTGCGCCACCTCGACCAAAGTGCGGGCTGCGTCGCGTTCATGGATGGTTCGGCGCAGGGTGAACTGGATCACTTCGATGCCCTTTTCCATCTCCTTGCGACGATCTTCGGAGCCCAACAAAGCCAGCTGCATCGACGAAATCTGGTCAAGCGCGGTGTTAAAGCGTTCGCGTGCCATGCGGGCTTCGGTGGCGCGGGTGTCGCGCTCCTGGGACAGATCATTCAGCCGCATTTCATACAGCTTCTGTTCCCGTTTGGCTTGCTCGCGAATGCTGCCCGACCCAATGGCGTCCATCAGCAAAAATGATGTCGCGATGATTGACCACGAAACAAATGTGACACCGCCGGCCCATGCGATCAACTGACTTGCTGGCGTCAGGCGGATAAAGCGTGTTTCGGTGTCAGACCGCACAAACAGCCGTTTTTCCGGGAAATACCGTTCGAGCATCAGCCGAATTTTATGCACAATGCGATTTGCCAATTAATTCCCTCATCAAGCCACCCGGGGTTTCGTGCCGGGGCATCCCCAAATGCATCCGGCCCTTTGTGCTTACAAATTGAAATGGGCCGCTGCAAGATATTTGCCGCCTCTGGCACGCTATCAGATGGAAAACATTGAATATTGGCGGTATCCCGCCTAAAAATTCGGCGCGATTTCAGTCTTTCGCCGGGTTTTCTGTAAGCGGCCAGTAAAAATCAGGCGGCACACCGGCCTTGGCGCGTTTTTCCTCGTTGAACGGTGGCCTTAGCGGGCTGTGGAAATATTTTCGCACCTTTTCGTGGAAAACCACCTTGGGATCGAGGTTCTTACGCCCGCATAAAAAGTGAAACCACTTGGACCCGTAGGCGACATGGGCCACCTCTTCGCTATAGATGGTTTCAAGCGCTGCCACTGCTTGCACCAGATCGGCCTTTTGAAAGACTTTGATCATGGCCGGGGTTACATCCAGCCCGCGGGCTTCCAAAACCATTGGCACGACGGCCAGACGGCCCATCAGATCGTCGGCAGTATCCTCGGCGGCGCGCCACATTCCGGCGTGCGCGGGCAGGGCGCCATAGCTGCTGCCCAGATTTTCCAGACACTCGCAGATCAGATTGAAATGTTTGGCTTCTTCGTCCGCGGTGCGCACCCAGTCGTCATAAAATCCGTCCGGCATCACCGTATCAGTGAAGCGGGCGATGATATCCCAGTGCAAATCGACGGCGTTAAGTTCGATATGGGCCACTGCATGAAGCAGGGCGATGCGCCCCTTTGGTGTGCCGGGGCGACGTTTGGGCACATCACGAGGCGCGACCAGTTCCGGGCGGTCTGGGCGGGCGGGGTGATCTGGCGGGTGGGC
>JAHRVD010000018.1 GCA_019090845.1 Marinosulfonomonas sp. | reverse complement strand
CTTGACGACAAGGAATACACGATGGCCCCCGGCATGGTGGTGATATCGGACGATACTGGCGTGGAAAGCATCGCCGGGATCATGGGCGGGCTGGCAACGGGTTGCACCGAAGAAACCACCGACGTTTTTCTTGAGGCTGCTTTGTGGGACACAATTTCGATAGCCAAGACCGGGCGGGCGCTAAAGGTGAACTCTGACGCGCGCTATCGTAACGAACGCGGGATTGACCCGGAATTCAACGCGCCCGCGATTGAACTTGCGACCAAGATGATCATGGATTTGTGCGGTGGCGAGCCGTCGAACGTTGTTGTCGCTGGCGCTGTTCCCGATGTGGCGCGTGCCTATCCGATTGATACCGACCGGGTGCAATCACTGGTGGGTATGGATATCCCCGCCAAGCAGCAATTCGCCAGCCTGACCGCGCTGGGCTTTCGCATCGAGGGTAACATGGCGCATGTGCCGTCGTGGCGCCCGGATGTGCAGGGGTCTGCCGATCTGGTGGAAGAAGTCGCGCGGATAGCTTCGCTGACGAAATTGCAAGGCAAACCAATGGCGCGGCTGGCTGTGGGTGTGACGCCGCCGATCCTGACCCCAATGCAGCGGCGTGAAGGTGTGGCGCGGCGCACAGCAGCGGCGCTGGGATACAACGAATGCGTGACCTATTCGTTCATCGATCAGCCCTCTGCCGCGCTGTTTGGCGGTGGATTGGACGCGGTGATGCTTGCCAACCCGATTTCCAGCGAGATGAGCCATATGCGCCCCGATCTGCTGCCCGGCCTGCTGCAGGCAGCCGCCCGCAATCAGGCGCGCGGGTTCATGGATCTTGCCTTGTTTGAGGTAGGCCCTGCATTTTCGGGTGGCGAGCCTGCGGATATGCAACTGCAGATCAGCGGCTTGTTGGTGGGCCACACGGCAGGGCGCGACCCCCACCAAGCGCGCCGCGTGGCAGATATCTATGACGTTAAAGCAGACGCCGAGGCGATTCTGGGTGCAATCGGTGCGCCAACGCGCGTGTCAGTCCGGCGCGATGCACCGGACTGGTGGCATCCGGGCCGGTCCGGGCAGATTGCTTTGGGGCCAAAGAACATTCTGGCGACTTTCGGCGAAGTTCACCCGCGGATACTGGCGGCGATGGACGTCAAAGGCCCGGCGGTGGCGTTCACTGTCTTTCCGGACCGGGTTCCTTTTGCCCGAAAAACGACCACAACGCGTGCGGCATTGACGCTTGCCGATCTACAAGCTGTCGAACGAGATTTTGCGTTTGTCGTGGATGGAAATGTCGAGGCATTGACGCTGGTCAACGCGGCGGCCGGTGCTGACAAGGCGCTGATCGTATCAGTGCAGGTCTTTGACGAATTCAAGGGCGAACGGGCCGAAGCCCAGATGGGAGCCGGCAAGAAATCTCTGGCTATTTCAGTGCGTTTGCAGCCGGTTGAAAAGACACTGACAGAAACGGAAATTGACGGTGTCGCCGCCAAAATAATTGCGCAAGTCGCCAAAGTGACCGGCGGCGTTCTGCGCGGGTAGAGAATGCGAAAATCGGGCTGGAATTGCCTGAGATACGGGAGAAACAAACATGGCAATGAAGGTCTATCTTTCCGGCGAAATTCACACCGACTGGCGCGAACAGATTATCGGCGGGGCTGCTGGGCTGGACGTGGAGTTTTCTGGCCCGGTAACGGAACACGAAACATCTGACGATTGCGGGGTCGCGATCCTTGGTGCCGAACCAGATAAGTTCTGGCACGACAACAAAGGCGCCAAGGTGAACGCTATCCGTACACGCAAGGGCATTGCGGATGCAGATGTGGTGGTGGTGCGCTTTGGTGAGAAATACAAACAGTGGAACGCCGCATTTGATGCGGGCTATGCGTCAGCGCTTGGAAAATCACTGATCGTTCTGCACGGCCCAGAGCACCAGCATCCATTGAAAGAAGTGGATGCTGCGGCTTTGGCGGTGGCACAAGAGCCGCGGCAAGTTGTTGAAATTTTGCGCTACGTTTTGACGGGAACCTTGCCCGGTTAATCGCGCGGCGGGATGTTTTTGGCGCGCTGAACTGCCGGGCGGTCATAGAAGCGGTCGCGATAGGCCACAGCATTCTTGAAGCCGTGCCAGCCAACTACTTCCTGGGCACCATAAAATTCCAACCCGTTCAGCCACGGTGCGATGGCGATATCCGCGATCGAGTAGTCGCCCGTTATCCAGTCCTTGCCCTCGAGCTGCTGATCCACAACATTCAGCAGTCTTTTGGACTCGACCAAAAAACGCTCGACCGGACGGGGGTCTTTGATTTCTGATCCTGCAAACTTGTGAAAATAACCAAGCTGCCCAAACATCGGGCCAATGCCACCAATTTGGAACGTCAACCATTGGATGACCTTGAATTTCTGCGCTGGTGTATTGCCAATCAACTGGCCTGATTTTTCGGCAAGGTAAATCAGGATCGCAGCGCTTTCGAACAGCCCAAGCGGTTCACCATCGGGGCCATTGGGATCAATGATTGCTGGAATTTTGTTGTTTGGATTGAGCGAAAGGAATTCCGGTGTCGTGGTATCGCCAGAAAGATTTATCTTATGCGCCTCGTAAGGAAGCCCCATTTCTTCCAGTGCGATTGAGACCTTTACGCCATTGGGTGTCGGGAACGAATAAAGTTGAATGACATCAGGGTTTTGGGCGGGCCATTTCTTTGAAATCGGGAAATCTGCAAGTTTGGGCATTTTGGTATCCTTTTGAACTGTCGTTCATACATAGGTCCGAATTCACTTTGGGAAAGGGGTGAAGCCGTGCAACTAGGCATGACGTAATGTGCGAAAATGCGCAGATAGAAAAGAGCAACACAGGGAACAGACCATGCTTAACGAATTCAAAAATTTTATCGCCAAGGGCAATGTGATGGACATGGCCGTTGGGATCATAATTGGGGCCGCTTTTACGGCAATTGTCGGATCGCTCGTCGCTGATCTGGTCAACCCGATCATCAGCCTGTTCATGGGCGGCGTGGATTTTTCCGGTCTCTATGTGCTTCTGGGCGAGGGTGAATATGCCTCTATCGGCGAAGCGGAAGAAGCCGGAGCAGCTGTCTTTGCCTATGGGCGCTTCATCATGGCGATCATCAACTTCCTGATCATAGCGTTTGTTGTGTTCATGCTGGTCAGAGCCGTCAACAAGACCAAGAAAGCTGAAGAAGAAGCCCCCAAAGCCGATCCCGGGCCTTCAGAAATCGATTTGCTAAAAGAGATTGCAAGCGCGCTGAAAAAGTAAGGTAGCTACAATTCCAAGAAAGCCGGCCCTAGATCTTCAATGCCAGGGCCGGTGCCAGCACATCTATCCCGAGCGCCTTTCCGACCGCATAATAGGTCAGGTGTCCGGCATGGACGTTCAGACCATTCAAAAGATGCGGATCATCTTCGCAGGCCTGCGCCCAGCCCTTGTTTGCAAGGGCAAGCATGAATGGCATGGTTGCATTGCCAAGTGCAATTGTTGCCGTGCGGGCGACAGCGCCGGGCATGTTGGCCACGCAGTAGTGCATGATGCGGTCCACTTCAAAGATCGGATTCTGATGGGTCGTCGCATGCGACGTTTCAAAACACCCACCCTGATCAATCGCGACATCCACAAGGGCCGCGCCCGGTTTGAATTCTGACAATTGTGCCCGGCTGATCAGCTTGGGGGCCGCTGCCCCGGGGACCAGAACCGCGCCGATGATCAGATCAGCGTTGCGCGCCAATTCAATCGTGTTGCCGGCACTCGCAAATCTGTTCTTGAAGCTGCCGGAATAAACATCGTCCAGGTATCGTAGGCGCGCAAGCGAGCGGTCCAGAACCGTGACGTCCGCTCCCATGCCTGACGCAACCCTCGCCGCGTGGGTTCCCACGACGCCACCGCCAATGACCAGCACCTGCGCAGGTCCGACGCCGGGAACGCCGCCCATCAAAACGCCCCGCCCGCCGTTGGCTTTTTGCAACGTCCATGCGCCAACCTGTGGTGCGAGCCGTCCGGCGACCTCGGACATTGGCGCCAGCAACGGCAGGCCGCCATTGGCATCCGTGACGGTTTCATAGGCGATTGCGGTGCACCCCGAGGCTAACAAATCGCGGGTTTGATCCGGGTCCGGGGCAAGGTGCAGGTAGGTGAATAATAGCTGACCCTGGCGCAACATTTTGCGCTCGGCGGCTTGGGGTTCTTTTACTTTCACAATCATGTCAGCACTGGCGAACACTTCTGGTGCGGTCTCGACGATCTGGGCCCCGGCCGCCAAATAGTCGCTGTCCGGAAAACCAGACCCGACGCCAGCGGTGGTTTGCACAACAACCTCGTGGCCATGCAAAATGGCCTCATGCGCCGCGTTAGGTGTTAGCCCGACGCGGAATTCCTGTGGCTTGATTTCTTTTGGACATCCGATGCGCATGGAAACCTCCTTGGGTGGTCGCCCCGATCATACCCGGGATAGTATCGAATTGTTTGGCTTTCTTGGGCGGACAAATATAGATTGATTCGCAATATATTAGTCAGAATATCCAAATAGTCGAAGGATTCACTACGATGTTGGAAGTTGACACGATAGATCGTCGAATTCTGACGGTCCTGCAAAGAAACGGAAGAATCTCGAATGCAGAGCTGTCGGAAAAGATCAATCTATCCCCGTCCGCCTGTCATCGCCGCGTGCAGTTGCTGCAAAAGGCAGGGTTTATCAAAGATTATGTGGCGCTGCTGGATCCGCGCAAAGTCGGGCGACCGTCGACGGTTTTTGTCGAAATCACCCTGTCCGGTCAGGCGGATGAAGTTTTGGACGCCTTTGAACGCGAAGTGGCCAAAGTGCCGGACGTCCTGGAATGCCACCTGATGGCGGGCAACGCTGACTACCTGCTGAAAGTGGTGGCGTTTGATACCGACCATTTCGCACAGATCCACCGGCGGCATCTGGCACGGTTGCCGGGTGTTGCGCAGATGCAGTCCAGTTTTGCATTACGGACGGTATTTAAGACGACGGCGTTGCCACTTTGATCGGAAACCACTTTTGCAGCTATAACCGGCACCTTGAACGTCAGGATATCCGCACTAAATTTGCCTTACATCAAGGTGCAATTTGCAACGCGCTGTAATTGCTTGGTTGGCCCGGCCGCAATCTAATTGAGGAACCTATGAATACTGACCCTTACGCAGCCCTTGGTCTGACCAAAACCGCGACAGAAGATGAAATCAAGAAAGCCTATCGAAAAATCGCGCGCAGCAGTCACCCGGATCTGAACCCAGACGATTCCGAGGCCGAGGATAAATTCAAGGCCGCGACGGCGGCATATGATCTGTTGAAGGATCCCGAAACCCGTGCGCGGTTTGATCGCGGCGAGATCGACGCCTCTGGTGCCGAGCGACCCGAAAGGCAATTTTACCGTGAATACGCGGAAGCTCCGGGAAACCCCTATCGGACTGGCCAACGATTCGAAGACTTTGGCGATTCTTCGGATATTTTTGCAGAATTTTTGCGCCAGCAAGGGCAAGGGCAAGGGCAAGGTGGCACCCGTTCCTCAACACAGGGCTTTCGTGCGCGTGGCCCCGACAGACGCTATT
>JAHRVD010000378.1 GCA_019090845.1 Marinosulfonomonas sp. | reverse complement strand
CCCAAGGCGGATGAAATTGCTGTTCGCGAACGCGTGCTAGGCTGGGCGGGCACCTATGTCCAAGACCCAGACTGGTTCATCCAGAAAGCCGTGGCGTGGTGGCTGCGGGATTTGTCAAAACATGATGCACCCCGCGTGCGGGAATTTCTGGCCTTATATGGCGAACAGATGAAACCGTTTGCGCGCAAAGAGGCGTCAAAACACCTGACCTGACGTTCGCGATTTACTTTGCAAAAACAGTCAGTTCCGGCAACCCGGACAGCGGCACGCCAAGCAATCGCATCGCCGGCAGGGATATTCTGCTGCCGGATGTGGCGGCACCTTGGATCGGGATCAGCTCGACGGCCACGCTTTTGCCGGTGGGGGCGTAGACGACCCGCCCTTGCGTGCGTTCACTGACCAGCGCTGTTTCCAGCCAGAAGCCGGGATCGGTCGGGTTGCCCAATGTGGCAATCGTTTTGCCCAAGGCCCGTTCACCAGCCGGTTTTACCGGCGCCAATGCAGCCGTTCGTTCGGCTTGGCTTGTCGTGTCGAATTGTTCTGCGGTTGTGGCGTTTTTGGGCGGCTTGGCGGGCGCGGTAGCGCCCGACCTGGATTGCGCTGGCGTCAGCGCAACAGGGGTACAGCCAGCCACAATCAAAAGCACGACACCAGCAAAAGTCTGACAAAAAAATCGGTTCATAGCCACAAATCTAAGTGCAATCTTATCCTGATTCAATCTCTGAACACGCTTGCCAAGCCGTGGCCGCACACCTAGGTCAGTAGCATGGCCCCAAGTCTTGTCGATCCATTCGAGCGCACCGTGAATTATCTGCGCCTGTCGGTCACCGACCGGTGTGATTTTCGTTGTGTCTATTGCATGAGCGAAAACATGTCGTTCCTGCCCAAGAAAGACCTGCTGACGCTGGAAGAACTGGATCGCATGTGTTCGGCTTTTATCGGCCAAGGGGTGCGCAAACTGCGCATAACCGGGGGCGAACCGCTGGTGCGGCGCAATATCATGTCGTTCTTTGATGCAATGAAACGCCATCTGGACAGCGGCGCGCTGGACGAGTTGACGCTGACAACCAACGGCTCGCAACTTGGCCGGTTTGCCGGGGATCTGTTCGCGGCTGGCGTGCGCCGGGTGAACGTGTCGCTGGACACGCTGGACGACGAAAAATTCGCCCGCGTGACCCGCTGGGGACGTCTGGCTCAGGTTATCAAAGGCATTGATGCCGCGCAGGCCGCCGGGCTGCGGGTCAAGATAAATGCGGTGGCGCTGAAAGGCTTTAACGAGGACGAGCTGTTCACCCTAACCCAGTGGTGTGCATCGCGCGACATGGACCTGACCTGGATTGAGGTCATGCCAATGGGCGACATGGGCGCGCTGGACCGGGTTGGGCAATATTGGGCGCTGTCGGACGTGCGCGCCAAACTGGCTGAGCATTATCAGCTACAGGATCTGGCCGAACGCACCGGCGGCCCGGCGCGCTATGTGCAACTGGTTGAAACCGGGCAGAAAATTGGCTTTATCACCCCGCTGACCCATAATTTCTGCGAAAGCTGCAACAGGGTTCGCCTGACTTGCACGGGCGAGCTATACATGTGTCTGGGGCAGGAAGATCGCGCCGATTTAATGCGCCCTTTGCGCGCCCACCCGGACAGTGATGCCCCCTTGATCGAGGCGATCCACACAGCGATCGGGCGCAAGCCAAAAGGCCATGATTTTGACTATTCCCGCCAACAGGCGAGCGGACAAATGACCCGCCACATGAGCCATACCGGCGGCTAAGCCTCTAGGGTTTGCGCACGATCAGATCGATCAGCGCGGATTTCCCGGAATGACCGCGCCCCTCCTGAACATCCCGTTCGTAAGACGCCAGACGCTCAATCTTCCAGCCGGCGAATTCTTCGCGCAACATGTCTTCGGTATACATGTTTTCGGGAACCTTGGGGCCGCCTGTCCCGAGCGGAATTTGTTCAGGCCGATACCCGTGCAGCATTAGAATGCCGCCCGGTTTTAGCGTGGCCTTCATATTTTCAAAGACGACCTTGCGTTCCGGCGGTGATAAAAACTGAATGAAAACCGCCACAACCATATCATAAGCGTTTTCGCGCCAATCCCAGCTATCCAGATCGGAAAGACTGGCATCAACCGTGACACCCCGGTCTTTGGCCAGCTTATGGGCGCGCCCGATTGCCGTGGGCGAAATATCAAATGCAGTGACGTGCATTCCCTGCACGGCCATATGAACGGAATTGCGCCCCTCGCCGTCGGCAACCGCAAGCGCAGAAAAGCCTTCAGCCAGCCAGCCCGGGTTTTCGGTCAGAAAACCGGCCGGATCGGTGCCAAAATGATAGCCCTCTGAAGCAGTGTAACGTTCTTCCCACATGTCATTCGCCTTAATTTTATAGTTGCCCCAGCCGTTTAGGTCGCAGGCATCCGGTTTTCTATGATTTCCGCCCACCAACTGCATCCGGCGGGTATTGCCTCGTCATTAAAGTTGTATTCCGGGTGATGCACCATCGCTGAATCGCCGTTACCCACCAGAATATAGGCCCCCGGACGCTCATTCAGCAGATAGGCAAAATCTTCACCGCCCATAATCAGGTCCGCATCGGCGCATTCACCGGCTACCTTGGCCGCGACATCAGCCGCAAAGGCGGTTTGTTCGTCGTTGTTTACCATCACCGGATAGCCCCGGCGGAATTTCACGTCGGCTATGGCACCAAACACTTGTGCGGTTGTTTCTGCGATCTCGATCAGGCGAGCCTCGGCCAGATCGCGCACGTCTTCTTCAAGCGTGCGAACCGTGCCCCGCAGATGCACGCGCTGCGGGATCACATTGTGCGATTTGGTGTCGGTTTCAAAGGAGGTGACAGAAACCACGACCTGTTTAACCGGGTCAACATTTCGGCTGGCGATTGTTTGCAGCGCCATAACGATCTGGCTGGCGACAACGGTGGTATCGACCCCCTCGTGGGGTTTGGCCGCGTGGGCCCCTTTGCCTTCCACATAGATATCAAACTGATCAGCGGCGGCAAAAAAAGCGCCCGGACGGATCGCGAAACTGCCCAATTCCTGCCCCGGCCAGTTGTGCATTCCATAGACTTCCTGAATATCCCAACGGTCAAGCATGCCATCATCGACCATTTCCTTGCCGCCACCGCCGCCCTCTTCGGCGGGCTGGAAAATCACCACGCAGGTTCCGTCAAAATTGCGGGTCTCGGCCAGATATTTCGCCGCCCCAAGCAGCATTGCCGTATGCCCGTCATGGCCGCAGGCATGCATCGCGCCCGGCGTTTTGGACGCATAATCCAGCCCTGTCGCCTCGAGTATCGGCAGCGCATCCATATCCGCGCGCAGACCAATGACCTTGCCAGATGTGTTGGTTTTGCCCTTGATAACGGCCACAACGCCGGTGCGGCCAATGCCGGTGGTAACCTCGTCGCAGCCAAATTCCTTTAGTTTGTCTGCGACGATGCCAGCCGTGCGATGTGTTTCAAACAGGATTTCGGGATGTTCATGCAGATCGCGACGCCACTGGGTAATCTCGGGCAGCATTTCGGCAAATCGGTTTTTTATTGGCATGGGTTGCTCCGATGTTGATTACATAATGCCCGCATGAACAAACCATTGGGCACACCCAAACTGTTCGCCTGAAAGCTTAGCAGCATGGACAGAATTACGGCACCGTGGACACTAACCCCACAGCACCGAAATAGCCAAGCTTCTTGCAAACCCAACAGGGCATTCCGGCCATGCGATCTGAAGGCAAGCCAACTGACCCGCCTGTGGCCTAGCCCAGAAGCGGCAGCAAGCTGTCAACAGACGCCTTGGCATCGCCATAGAACATCCGGGTGTTGTCCTTGAAAAACAGCGGATTTTCGATGCCGGAATAGCCCGTCCCCTGCCCGCGCTTGGACACGAAAACCTGCTTGGCCTTCCAGACTTCCAGAACCGGCATTCCGGCAATCGGGCTGT
>JAHRVD010000017.1 GCA_019090845.1 Marinosulfonomonas sp. | reverse complement strand
CTCAACGAGCGACCTAGAAAGACCTTGCAATACCATACCCCAGCAGAGAAATTTGAAACCTGTGTTGCAGCGACCCGTTGAAACCACACCCGCAAAGCCGTCATTTGCGACCTCTAAAGAATGTCAGCCCTCAGTTGATCTCTTGGCCGTGCAGTCTAACTCTGGCTCTGAGGTGGGATCGGGAGCAGGGCGACAACCCATCTTGATCTATACCTATTGCCGTGGGTTTCGGCGGAACTTTATTTTTGTCTGTTGGCTCTGCCTTTCTGCGACCCGTTCCGCGCGTCTTTCTTCGTGGCATGCTTCCATCCTAGACCGGCGTCCGGCGAAGGCGGCGGTTAAGGAAGTGGTGGTCAACGCGCTTAAAATCGTCAAGGCTGCGGGAAAACCTGCGGGCATCCTGACGCCCGATCAAACGCATGCCTGGCAGTATCTTGATCTGGGTGTTAACTTTGTGGCTGTGGGGTCCGACATGAACACAATCACTAGCGGGTTACGCGGATTGCACGGGGCGTTTTTAATTAGTTCGGTGCGCGCCTGTGGCAATGCCATGCGCCACAGAGAACAACCAAGAATGGGGGAAACAAATGATTGCTCGGATTTGGCACGGGGCCGTGCCAGTTAAAAAAAGCGACGCCTATCTTGAGAAAATGCGTGCCGTCGCGCTGCCAGGTTATCGCAATGTCAAAGGCAATCAGGGGGCTTGGGTCATGCATCGCATCGAGGGCGATATCGCCCATTTCGACATGCTTACCTTTTGGGATGATGTCGATGCGATCAAGCGGTTTGCAGGAGAAGACTACAAGATCTCTTACTATTTCGATTTCGATGATAATTTCTTGATCGAAAAGGAGCCCCATGTCCGCCATTGGGAAATGTACGCAGATTAGATCTGCGATCCCACTTATCTCCCTTTGATACGCAAGACTGGGCAACGCTGCCTGTCCAATATCTTTACCCGCTGCATGCTCTCGCAGGTAGGGAGAGGATATTTCCTGAATTGTTCATGGGCGACATTTTGGCTATGCAGCTTCCGCATGAATAGCCGATAATCAGTATTATGTTAATAACCCGACGATGCCATCAAAACGTGGGACGCTACTTTATCGCGTTTTTACCGTAACTTATGGAACGTCGTTAAACCAAGTTGCATGCAAACCCCTGCCAAGAAAAACTATGGTTTTTCAAACCGACTGCCATCGGGGTTCAACCGGATAACACTACTGATCGCAATGCCAAAGCCGCCCAGACCGACGAACTGACGTTTAGATGTTGTGATTAATGCAATGGACTGAACACCAAGATCACGCAGGATTTGCGCGCCGATGCCAATCTCACGCCAACGCTGTTTACGATCGAGCGCGCTTTGATGGGCCTCTGGTGCCAGATCGGTTCCATCACCGCGCACAGCGGCGTCACCTTCACCGGCGGCCTCACTTGTCAGGTCATGACTTTTCGGGTTGCGCACAACCATCACAATTCCGCGTCCGCCATTTGCGGCAATTTCTTCCAGTGCCGTATCCATTGAGGTCCGTCCGCCATTCAACCGGCTAACCAGATCGTCAATCGGTTGCTCGCGGTAAATCCGACAAGGAACATCGTCGCCGGCCTGAACCTCGCCAAAGGCCAGCACCATATGGTGCATATTGGACAGATCAGAGGCATAGGAATACATCCGCGCGCCCATACCGCGGATCGTAACCGGCGCATCCTCGATCCGGTGGATGAATTTCTGGGTGCGGATCCGATAGGCTATAAGATCTTCTATCGAAACGATTTTTAACCCATGTTCCTTGGCAAACACCAGTAGTTCAGGAAGCCGTTTCAAGGTGCCATCGTCGTTCACAATCTCGGCCAGCACGCCAGCAGGCTCACAGCCTGCCAATGCGGCAAGATCAGTGCCTGCCTCGGTGTGACCAGAGCGGGTCAAAACACCGCCGCTGCGCGAGATTAGCGGGAAAATATGGCCTGGACGGGTGAAATCACTGGCGACAACATTGTCATTTGCCAGCGCATTCACAGTTGCTGCGCGTTCGGTGGCCGATATCCCGGTCGTCATGCCCTGCAAATAATCAACCGATACCGTAAAGGCGGTGCGCATCGGGTCACTGTTGTCGGCAACCATCGGCTCAAGATGCAGTTTACGGGCGCGTTCTGCGCTCATCGGAACACAGAGAATTCCAGACGTGTGGCGGATCATAAACGCAATTTTTTCCGGCGTGGCCTTGCCAGCTGCCATAATCAGATCGCCTTCGTTTTCGCGGTCTGTATCGTCCACAACCACGACCAGCTCACCATTAGCAATCGCCTGAACGGCATCCTCGATGCTGTCCAGCACGCTTTCGCCCGCGTTTACAACCGTCCCGTTGTCCGGGTGCGTCTGCGCCTGATCCATTCCAGCAAAATTCATCAACCTTCGCCTTCTTCCAAGTTCATCAACCGGGGTTTTCGCACCCGATCAAATTGATTTCACGATACCGCCGTCTACCAAAATGGCCTGTCCGTTAATGTATCCGGCACTTTCTGACAGCAAAAACGCGATCGTTTCGCCCAGTTCCTGCACTTTGCCGTAGCGACCGGTCGGGACTTGGCGCACCGCATCTTCCTGCACCGGGTAATTGTCCATGAAACCGGGCAGCACTGCGTTGATCCGCAAGCCCTGGCCTGCATGGCGATCCACGCAAAGCTTCATATAAGATGAAAGGGCTGCCCGAAACGCCGAGGAAAGCGGGTAGGTCAGATCAGCCTGAACGGCGGCAAAAGAGGACATTGAAACAATTGCGCCACCGCCCTGCCCGGCAAAGATCGGCATCAGCAGCCGTGTTAACCGAACCGTCGGCATCAGCACCATGTCCAGCCCGACGTGCCATTCTTCGTCAGTGATTTCCAGCAATTCGCCTTTTGGCGCGTGGCCGGTGTTGATTAACGCGCCATCAATGCGCCCGTGCGTGTCCATTGCCAATTTGACCAGCTGTTCGAGCGCCACCGGGTCGGTGATGTCGCCCTGCATTGCTGTTGCGCCAAGTTCGCCCGCGATCTCATTTATCTTGTCCGAACGCGACATCAGCACCAGTTTCCAGCCGTCCGCCGCCAGCGCCCGTGCACCAGCGCGGCCCAGACCAGAACTGGCCGCGGTAACGATTGCTACTTTGTTTTTTCGGTTATCGGGCATCTGTTAACCTTTCGTAATTATCGGGCGTCCGCCAAACGGCGCATCGCGGCAAAATCAACCACCTGCGCTGTTAACGTTTTCATCTGAAACTCGGCGGATTTATCTATGCAAGTCCCATCCTCGGCAAACAAAGGCGCAGATGAATTCAGCATCGCCCCCATCGGTGTTGGCCAGCCGCGCAACGAATGGGTTATCGCCCGCAACATCGACAATGTTTGCCCCGCCGCCTGCCAACCGCCGCCACAGGCAATACAGCCCACGGCCCGGCCATCCAGATAGGCACGTTTGTCTTCGCTAAGATCCTGCACGTAATCCAGCGCGTTTTTGACAAGGCCCGACACCGAGCCATGATAGGCTGGTGCACACAGGATCAGCCCGTCGCACTGGCGTAATAAATCTATCATCCTGCTGGTGCTAACATCGCGTGTCTCGTCGCCCGGATTATACATCGGAATATCCAGATCTGCGCCGCCGATCATGGCGGTGCGTGCGCCCAAAGCTTCGGCTTCACGCAGGCAAACCGACAGCGCCCGCTGGCTTGTCGATGGTTCCCGCGTGGTGCCGCCAAGCCCAAGAATGAGCGGCTTTTTATCCGTTTTGGTCATCTTGCAAACATCCTTTCCAGCCGACGGGAACAGTTCCGACGCTGGACGCTTCACCCCAGATATGCCTTACACTCTTACCTGTGCAAAGCGTCCGGGGTGACCGCGTTTTCCAACCTGTTCACATAGTGAACGGGTGCTATTTTTGGGCGGCCAGATCAAGAGCCACGTCGATAATCATGTCTTCCTGACCGCCCACCATGTGGCGTTCGCCCAGTTCAACAAGAATATCGCGAGTGTCCAGCCCATGGGCTGCGCCAGCGGTTTCTGCGTGGCGCAGGAAGCTGGAATAAACCCCGGCATAGCCAAGCGCCAGCGTTTCACGATCGACTTGAACCGGGCGATCCTGCAATGGGCGCACCAGATTGTCGGCCGCGTCCATGATCGGGAACAGGTCGCAGCCATGTTCCCAGCCCATTTTGTCGGCAACCGCAAGGAAGGCTTCGAGCGGCGTATTGCCAGCCCCTGCCCCCATACCTGCAAGCGAGGCATCGACCCGATGCGCGCCGGCCTGAACCGCCGACACCGAATTGGCAACTGCAACTGACAGGTTTTGGTGGGCGTGAATGCCGATCTGAGTTTCGTCGTTCAACACGTCGCGGTAAGCCTCGACACGCTCGCGCGCGCCGTCCATCACCAATCCACCAGCAGAATCAGTGACATAGACGCAATGGGCGCCGTAGCTTTCCATCAGTTTGGCCTGTTTGGCCAGTTCCTTGGGCGGGCTCATATGCGCCATCATCAGGAAGCCAGACACATCCATGCCGATTTTGCGGGCATGGGCGATATGCTGGGCAGCCACGTCGGCCTCGGTGCAATGGGTGGCGACGCGCACGGATTTCACGCCAGCCTCAAACGCCTCTTGCAGGTCCTCGATGGTGCCGATGCCGGGCACCAAAAGTGCCGTCAGCTTGGCATGCTTCAACTTGTCAGCAATACAGGACACCCATTCCAGATCGGTGTGCCGGCCAAAGCCATAGTTAAAGCTGGAACCAGCCAGCCCGTCGCCATGGGTCAGTTCAATCGCGTCGACCTTGGCATCATCCAGCGCCATTGCGATGTTTTCAACCTGCTCCAGCGTATAGCGGTGGCGGATCGCGTGCATTCCGTCACGCAGAGTGACGTCCTGAATGTAAAGCTTTGATGTGGGATAATCGGTCATATCACGCGGCCTTCGTTTTTTTGGCTTCAATAAGATGTTCTGCCGTGCGCAGGGCAGCGGACGTCATAATATCAAGATTTCCGGCATATTTTGGCAGGTAGTGCCCTGCCCCTTCGACCTCAAGAAACACGCTGACCTTCAGACCGGTTGCGTGTTCGTCAACACCGGGGATGCGAACGGCGGAATTGTCGCCGATGGTTTCAAACTGCACTTCTTGTTTCAGGCGATAGCCCGGCACATAGTCCTGCACATCTTTCACCATATCCTCGATTGATTTGCGGACGGCTTCCTTGTCGGTGGTTTTGGCAAGGCAAAACACCGTATCGCGCATAATCATCGGCGGTTCGGCAGGGTTAAGGATGATGATTGCCTTGCCCTGTTTTGCCCCACCCACAGCGCTGATCGCCTGTGATGTGGTTTCGGTAAATTCATCGATATTTGCACGGGTTCCGGGCCCGGCAGAGCGGGAAGAAACCGAGGCCACAATCTCGGCATAGGTGACTTCGGCAACGCGCGATACAGCGGCCACGATCGGAATTGTCGCCTGCCCGCCACACGTCACCATGTTGATGTTGCTCTGGTCCAGATGACCGTCGATATTCACAACCGGGATCACATATGGCCCGATTGCCGCCGGTGTCAGATCAATCATCTGCTTGCCCGCAGCCTGCACAATCTCGTTGTTCTTCACATGCGCCCCGGCAGATGTGGCATCAAACACCACGCCAATTTCAGGCCACACGTCAAGCTTGGTCAGCCCGTCGATACCTTCGTGGGTAATCGCAACACCCAGACGTTCCGCCCGCTTCAGACCGTCGCTGTCGGGGTCAATACCAACCATAGCGCCCATTTCAAGAACTTCGGAATTGCGCATGATCTTGATCATCAGGTCGGTGCCGATATTGCCCGAACCGATGATCGCTGCCTTTATTTTAGTCACGATGTTGCTCCATCTTCAAATGCCACCTGCACTGGGGAAAACCCGGCGATTTCGGCGACGTATACTTCGCCCGATTTCACCGGAACCATCGGCCCCAATGCACCAGACATCACAATTTCACCTTCCCCAAGGGGGCGGCCAAGTGCGGCCATGTTGCGCGCCAGCCAAAGTGTGGCGTTCAGCGGATTGCCCATGCAATCAGCCCCAACACCGCTGGAAACCAAACTGCCGTTGCACGACAGGATGCCCCCTGCCAGCCGCAGATCAATATCGGTGACTTTGCGCGCGCCAAGGCCCAGCAAAAATCCACCACCAGAGGCATTATCAGCCACCGTATCCACCAGCCGGATGTCCCAGTCGGCAATCGCTGTGTCGACAATTTCAAGTGCCGGAACCGCATAAGCGATCGAGCGCACAAGTTCGGCCATGGGAACATTGGGATCATCCACCGCGCGTTCCATCACAAAGGCGACTTCCAGCTCGGCCTTGGGCTGCATAAAACGCCCTGTGTCCACAACTTCGCCTTCAGTGAACGCGTAATCATCCCACAACATGCCGGAATCTGGCTGATCGACGCCGATCTGCTGTTGCACCACTTTAGAGGTCAGACCAATTTTGCGCCCAACAAGGCGACGGCCCTCTTTGATCCAGCGCGCATTGGTCGCTTCCTGCACCGCGTAAGCATCCTCGACTGTTGCCAGCCCGTGGCTGTCGCGCAGCGGCGGGATCTGAACCAGATCGGTGCGGGCGCGATACAGCGCATCTGCCATTTGCGAAATTTTGTCTGTCATGGCCATCCCCTTGCCCCTTATTTGTCGCGCGCAATATCAAGTAGACGCTGGGTCAATGCAACTGGGTTCTTTGCCAAATCGTTAGGTTTGGCGCTAACATCCATACATATCTGTCTGGTTAGACGGGTCATTCAAAAAAACTGGCCCGCAAGCATGACCTGAACTGTCTCAGGCGGCTTGCGGGCCAGAATAATCATCACTTTCGTGACCTATTTACCCAACAGGAAATCCAGATGGATTTTGTCAAATTCTTCGGGTTCTTCAAACTGCGGCCAGTGGCCGCATTCGTTCATTACCGAGAACTGAGCACCCGGGATCGAGTCGGCGATCTTTTTGCCCTCTTCCGGCGAAGCGGTCGGATCATGCGATGTCCACAGCACCAGTGTTGGTGATGTGATCTTGCCGCTTTCCTCATAGGTGAACAGGTTACGCTTGCGCGGTCCCGGTTCCTGCAGGCACAGGATTTTTTTCATAATTTTTGGAAACCCAGGCTGGGAATAAATCGTCCGGCGCACGTCAACCAGATCGTCGTTGACCTTGGATTTGATGTGCATAAGGAATTCCAGCCGTGTGCGGATCCGTTCTACTGTTGGATCGTTTACCGCTTCCATGGACAGGCGCATGATCCGCTCCATCACCTCGGGGAACATGGTCCAGCCGCCTGCCGTGTTCAGGACCAGACGGTCCATCTTATCGGCGTGATGAATGCCCAGATATGCCGCAACCCAACCGCCAAGGGATTCACCCGAAACATGGGCCTTTTCATACCCCAGAGCGTCGATGATATCCAAAACGTGCTTGGCGTAATCTTTGATCTCATAGTCTTGATCGGGTTTGTCGGAGTAGCCGTGGCCAACAAGGTCAATCGCATAGGTGTTAAAATGCTCACCATGCGCTTGCATGTTGCGGGTATAGGCCTCGGCGTGGCCACCGGTTCCGTGGATCAGGATCAACAAAGGTTTGTCGTCCGATCCGGTTCTCAGATAACGGGTTTTTACCCCGCCGGCGTCCAGATATCCTTGGGTGAAAGCCACCCCGGTCATATCTTTCCACATCGATTCATGTGTTGCTTGTGACGTCATTTTTTCCCTCATTTTTCTTTGTATCAGCGCGGCGTTCAGCCCTTGGGTGGGGTCGGATCACCCGACAATTCAAGCGCGCGGGCAACAAGTTTCTTTGGTGCCGCATCATTTGCGCCTACGTAGTTCATTGCCAGAGTCCGCATAGGATCACCAGCGTAATAACGTTCGTATTGCAACGCCCGGGTGCCGAAAGCTTCGCCTGAAAGATCCCATGCCAGCTTAAACAACCGCGCCCGGTCGAGCGATGATATGTTTGCACCGCCATAGAATTTTTCGGTGTCTTCCTTTAGTTCAGGCGCCGTGAAATCGGCCCCTGATGGCATCATCATAAAGCCACCCGCAGCAATCGTCTGGATCACTTCGATGACCCGTGGATAAGCTTTGGGCAGATGCGTGCGAAGGGCTTGTAGTGGTCCAAGCAACGGGCGCACCGTGCCAACGGCGGTGGTTTCACATTCCACTTCGGAATGCAGCAGACCGCTTTTCAGGAACTCGAGTTCATTCAGGCATTCACCCAGCATTGTCTGCACATGCAGGAAATTATCCGCCCCAATAGAGCGTGCCACTTCAAGAGCAACGCCGACAGCGAACTCCATCTTCACCAATGCGCGGGTATTGGTCTGAAGCGCGGTGTGGTTGCGCAGTGCCGAGCCGACATAATAGGCGTTGGACAGTTCCACATCGCGGTAAATGAACACCCGGTCCCAAGGCACAAAACAATTGTCAAAGATCAGCAGGCTGTCGTTTTCCTCAAAGCGGTTGGACAGAGGATGATCAAAATCAGACTTTTCACCCGCCAATGTGTAAGGCTCGCGGCAAATCTGGCGCAGCCCCTTGCTGTTGGTTGGCACAGCAAACATCAGCGCGTGATCTTCGTCACCCGGCTTCAAGCCCGGCAGCGAATACATGATCATTTCGTCAGATACCGGCCCAAGCGTGGCGATCATCCGCCCGCCAGACACATAGATGCCGTCCTTGTCTTCGTTGACGACGCGCATATGCAGCTCGGCCTG
>JAHRVD010000377.1 GCA_019090845.1 Marinosulfonomonas sp. | reverse complement strand
GGCACCAGCATATACCCGGCCCCTCGAACCGTCTGCAAATAACGTGGCTGCTTGGGATCAGTCTCTATCTTTCGCCGCAATCTTGTGATCTGCACATCGACCGCGCGCTCTTGTGCCTGCCCCTTGTCGCGGCCCAGCTTTTCAACCAGCTCGTTTCGACTGACAGCCGCCGCCGGAGTGGCCGAAAATATCTTCATCAACTGGCTTTCGGTTGCGGTCAGGCGCACCAGGTCTTCGCCCCGCCACATCTCGCCGCGTTCGACATCATAGCGGATTGGCCCCAGATGCAGAACTTTTGGAATGCCCGCGTCCTCGTCTGCCTGCGGCACACGGCGCAAAATTGCGTTGATACGCAGCAGTAATTCCTTGGGCTCAAACGGCTTGGCCATATAGTCGTCGGCCCCGGCCTCCAGCCCGGTAATCCGCTCGTCGGTTTCACCTTTGGCCGTGAGCAAAAGTATTGGCGTTGAAATGGTCTGGCGCAGATCGCGAGTGAAACTGATCCCGTCCTCGCCCGGCATCATCACGTCCAGCACGATCATATCAAATTCCAGACCGGTCAGAATCCGGCGCGCATGGGCCGCGTCTCGAGCCGCTGATACCAGGAACCCGTTACGGATCAGAAATTTCTGCAACAAGGTTCGAATCCGCTCGTCGTCATCAACAATCAGTAGATGGGCTTCGTTCCCAACCATCACTCGGTTTCCTTCAACAAACTGAAATGATGGCGCATATCGACGTCCATCATCGCCTCTAATACCTGCCGAAACCCTGTTACCGCATCCGGACCAACGGCCCGGAAAGCGGCGCGCATCCGGCTGCGCTGTGCCTCGGACAGCTCTGCTTCCAATGCCGCCCCTTTTTGGGTCAGCACCAGATGCCGCTCGCGCTTGTCGCGCTTTCCGACACGGCTTTCCACCAGACCGTCGTCGATCAGCCGGCGAAGCACCCTGTTAAGAGATTGTTTTGTGACACCCAGAATTGAAAGCAGATTATTAACCGTGGTCTGGGGGCTGCGATTGATAAAATGGATTGCCCGGTGATGGGCGCGCCCATAAGCATAGTTTTCCAATATCCTGTCGGGGTCCGCCGTGAACCCGCGATAGGCAAAGAACATTGCCTCGATACCCTTCTTCAGCTGCTCGTCAGTCAGAAACAGCAAGCTGTCGCTTCCGCCACCTTCGACCATCATGCCCTCGCTCACGGATATGTTTCGGTTTTTTGATTTTATGTCAGCCTTGTTGACTTTCCAAGAATCAATTGTTAGCGATTACCAGATTTTACGCAATTTTATGTCCGAACTGGACCTATACTGCGCAACTTTTGCAAAGCGGCCGCTGGCCGAAACTGGAGGATGCTCAAATGACGGGCGGATATGATGATCGCGACGGCAAGATATGGATGGACGGAAAGCTCATCGAATGGCGCGATGCCAAGGTGCATGTGCTGACCCACGGCCTGCATTACGCATCTTCAGTTTTTGAGGGCGAGCGCGCCTATAACGGCAAAATATTCAGAGGTCGCGAGCATTCCGAACGGCTGCGCGCCTCGGCCAAGGCGATTGACTTTGAGATCCCGTGGAGCGTCGAGGAAATCGATGCCGCCAAACAACAGACATTGGCCGCCAATGGGCTGACCGATGGTTATGTGCGCCCTGTTGCATGGCGTGGTTCGGGCGAAGACATGGGTGTCGCTGCCGATAAGAACGCGGTGCGTCTGGCAATTGCTGTGTGGGAATGGGGTGCCTATTACGGTGACGCCAAGATGCAGGGTGCCAAGCTGGATATTTCCAAGTGGAAACGCCCGTCGCCCGAAACCATTCCCTGTCACGCCAAAGCCGCCGGTCTTTATATGATCTGCACCATGGCCAAGCACACTGCCGAAGCAAAAGGCTGTTCTGACGCGATGATGTTTGATTATCGCGGCTATGTCGCCGAAGCGACCGGCGCCAATATCTTTTTCGTGAAGGACGGCGAGGTTCACACCCCTACGCCTGATTGCTTCCTGAATGGGCTGACCCGTCAGACGGTTATCACCATGTTGAAAGAGCGCGGGATCAAGGTGAATGAACGCCACATCATGCCCGAAGAACTTGAAGGGTTCGAGCAGTGCTGGCTAACCGGAACCGCAGCCGAGGTCACGCCTGTCGGTCAGATTGGTGACTACAACTTTGAGGTAGGTTCGCTGACACGTGATATTGCCGAAGCCTACGAAGTGCTGGTGCGCGCATAACAGCGCGTCAGGAACCCGGAACGAAACGCACCGGCATCCGCACAGGCTTGCTGGCTTCTGTCGGTGTCGGGAACCGCGAGGTAAATTCAGATACCTGGCGTCTGACGTCAGGTATCAACAGCGACAGGACTAGCAGCACCTGAACAATAGCGATCGCGTTCAGTTGCGTCGCAAATGGTTGTTTTCTGGTCTTATGCCTGAATTTGCGCTGGCCGTATTTCGCACCCGGCCACCCGCCCAACAAAGCTACTGTCAGCAGTGTGGATTCCGATATGCGCCATTCGTTCAAAACCGCGCGCCTTTTGTCCAGACCGAATAGAAAAATGGCAATACAATTGGCAAATATCAAATAACACAGCCCGAAGCCCAATAAATATAAACTCAAAATCGTTCGCCCCTTAAAATAGGTGAACCCTGCACCACCGACCCAAGCGAGTCACGCCTTAGACAGCCCATGGGGTTAATTGTGTTGTTCAGTTCACTAATCCTGAAGGTTTGATTTCTATTGTTCTTGTCGTGGTCATCGGGGATACGTGACGTGGCAATAAACCAAATCAACCTATCACTGCCCGCATTGATTGCTACGGTCGCGCTGCCGGCAGTGGCGGCCTATCTATATTTCTATGCAACGCAGGATCCAACGTTGCGTCCGCTCGGCATCACAAAAGAAGAACTGGCAGTCACCGACAGCGCAGGGAATTCGTCTTCTATCAATGTTCAGTTGAACTGGGGTGTGGATACGACCCTGAAACTGTCGCCCAATGAAGTGCAGGAAATGCTGTCGCGCACTCTTTCGGCCTTCAATGCGGATTTTTGGTTCACGATTAATACCGTTCCGGGCAATTCGGTTAAGGTAAGCTATCAAGTCGGCGCCAACTTATTCGGCCCATATCCGATCGCAAACACGACCGAGGGTATTCGTATCGCAATTGAGACACAGAACATTGTTCAGTCGTCAAGCAAACCACCGCCGCCCTAAAGCGGTGCAAAAAGGTCCACCAAATACCCGTCTGGGTCCGCAACGGTTGCGTATCGTTGACCCCAAAAGGCATCCCATGGTTCTTTGACAACACTGAAGCCCGCGCTAGCAACTTGATCAGCCACCGTATCGACTTGGGCAGGTGATGCACAGAGCATCGCGAACATCGCGTGGTTTGGTGGCACCGGAGCTTCGCCGATCAATGATTGCGCCAGCTCGTGATCGTCAATCATCAGACGAACCTGGCCGTCATCTGTTATCGGTTCAATATGGTGGGCATCCGGCTCGACCGCAGCAAACTCAAAGCCAAGAAGCGTGTAGAATGCCACTGATTTTTCCAGATCGCTGCTGGTCACACCCACTGCATTTAACTTTGGTTTTTGCATCCATGTTCTCCTGCCAATAATACGGTACTGCCTGCGGCTATCCCGAGCTAGCCGCCCGGTGTCGCCGCCTTGCGTTGTTTGGCCCGCTCCAGCCCCAGCTTATGTTCGCGCCAGATGATGAATACACCCGCCGAAATTACCAAGCTTGCCCCAGAGAGCATTATCAGTGTCGGCACTTCGTCAAACACAAAATACCCAATCAACAAGGCCAAAATCATTGACGCGTAATCAAACGGCGCGATGACCGATACATCCGCATGACGGTAGGACGTCGTCAGGAATATCTGCCCGACACCGCCCATCAAGCCGGCAAGAATTAGCATCAAAAATACTTCTGCGCCCGGCATCGTCCAACCGAAGGGGGCGGTGCACAGCGCCAACATCGATGAGATGATCGAATAATAAAATACAATCGCGGCGGTGTGTTCAGTATCGACAATCTTGCGCACAACTATTTGGGAAATCGCCACAAACAGAGCACTTGCAAGAACAACCATTGCGCCAATTTGAGCGCGCTCATCAACCACAGACCCGAATGCTGACAATCTAGGCGATAACACAATCAGGACTCCGATCAGCCCGACCAAGACGGCAGTTATTCGAAAGCCCCGCACTTTTTCGCCCAGAAAAATTGCGGCAAGGATTACCACCAACAATGGCGCGGCATAGCCGATTGCCATAACTTCGGGCAGCGGTAGCATGCCCAGACTGGCAAAATACAAACCCATCGCACAGGTGCCGATGCCACCACGCCACACATGCGACATGACGCTATTGACCCGCAACCCGCTGCTAAATTCACCGCGCACGGTCACCCAGATAAGGATCACCGGAATTGCAAAGAATGACCTGAAAAACACCGCCTGGCCCGGCGGCACATCCTGAGAATAGGCTTTGATAATGCTCGACATCACAACGAGGATCACAACAGAGCAAAGTTTTAAAAATATACCGTGGACCGGTTGCATCAATAAATTCCTGACAGGTTATGCCTTCTAACCCGAGTTCGCGACGGGCGACATCGCAAACCGCACCTTACCCATGTGGATGCCAATAGTAGCCTTCTAATCTACTGAATCACAATCCGATAACTGCGC
>JAHRVD010000376.1 GCA_019090845.1 Marinosulfonomonas sp. | reverse complement strand
GATTATTTGGTCCGTTGACGCAGCTTGCGAGGGATAGGTGAGTCCGGGTTCTGACCCACGAAAATATCGGTAACGGTGTCGCCGACGACGTATGCGGGCAGCAATTTCGGGCAGGCGGCTGGGCAGGGACGCGGGTGTCGCCTTATCCGTCCGGAACCAGCCTTTTGAGAAGATTTTCAAACGTGGCGCGTTCCTTGGCGCTAAACGGCGCAACGAGTTCCTTGGTCACTTCACCCATAATCGCAAACAGCTGCGGGC
Organism: Marinosulfonomonas sp.; assembly: GCA_019090845.1. Taxonomy (GTDB): domain Bacteria; phylum Pseudomonadota; class Alphaproteobacteria; order Rhodobacterales; family Rhodobacteraceae; genus NORP110. The sequence goes on along the minus strand of JAHRVD010000376.1, from coordinate 3,229 downwards.
CAAGTTTCCGGCCCTTTGGTGTCGCATGAATAGTGCGGGTGCGGCGGGAAGATCGATGCGCCCTGCGCTCCAGATGACCTGCCGCTTCCAGATGGTCGAGTGCCCGGCAGATCGCGTAAGCGGGCGTGTCGAATTTATTTCCGATTTCAGTCTGTGTCTGACCGCCAGTTTCCAACACGGCCATCATAATAGCAAACTGCAGGAGCGTGAGGTCCAGCCTGTTCAACCGGTCGCCAATCTCGCGATCAAGACGGCGGGAAATGCGCTGAATCATCCAGCCAAAGCTACTGGCCCTCATTCACAAAGACACCGAGAATGGCCTAAAAGCCATGAACGTTGCGCTGAAGTCGCGGGTCGAAGAACATATCTGATTAATACGTCGATGCGTTTACTGCGGCCGCGTAGGATTTCCGCGGTCGGTTTTCTTCCCCAACTGAATGTAACTGAAGGAATTTTCGACATGCACACTTTAAATCTGGCCCTGCGCCTCATTCTGGAAATCGCTGCATTGGGTGGATTCGGCGTCTTGGCGTGGCGATCCTTTGAAGGAGGGTGGCGATACCTGGCCGTTATCGCCTTACTTGTACTTCTCATGACGCTGTGGGGCGTCTTTGCCGTCCCCGGCGATCCCAGCCGATCAGGCAACGCCCCAATTCCGGTTCCCGGCTCGGTGCGTCTCGCATTGGAGTTGGTAGTTCTTTTGGGCGGCGCCTGCGCATTCTACTGGGCTGGGCACGACGTCACAGCTATTGTGCTGGCCGGCTTGGTTGTGATCCACTACGTGCTGTGGTTGGACAGAATTGTGTGGCTGCTGCAGCAATAGTTGTCTGTTCAGGGCGCTACTTCGTCGATTTCTTCTGAATTCGTCCGTGAATATTTTCCACTATCGGATCACGCCAATGACGGACCAGTTTTTGGTCATCTCGACGGGCGATCAGGGTTGCGAAGCATTGTACGAAGCAGATTGTTTAATTGCAGACACACAAATCGCAGGGGTTTCACCCGCAGATATTTTGGTTTTGGTGACGTCCGCAAATCCGACACTTGTCATCTCGGCCTCGATCCTGTCAGCCATCTGCGCCGCACCGTTCGGATTATCATTGTCCAATCTTGGTTGATAAGTCGTGAAGCACACGCCACCTGTTGCAAGAATATTGAAGACGCGTTGGTAGTAGTCGGCTTTGTCATTGATGAACTGGATTACGTTCAGCGAATATACCCTGTCCAATGGCGCCGCCAAGTCCGACAACCGCTCAATCCCTCCGGTGAAAAGCTCAACATTTTCATCAAGGCCAGCCTTGGCAAGCCGTTGTTTGGCCTGTCGGATCATGACGGGCGAATGGTCGATCCCGACAATCCGGCCCTTGCCGATTGTTTCTGCGCATAACGCAAGGGCCAGTCCCGGGCCACAGCCGAACTCCAGCACCCGACTGTTTGGCTTCAGGTCCATTAGCTCAACCGTCCGCCGGTTTCGGATGCGGTTGGAAGACCGGCGGGCCATGATATGCCCTGCCAGTCCTCCAATCAGGCCCGAGGGCTTGCCGAATTGCCGGACGATTGCCGTTTTCAGCGACATTGCCTTCAGCCCTTTTGCAAGCGGCTGAAAAGGCTGGGTAAACCAATCAGTGATCCAGCGGCGATGAGCAGCAATTCCACAGCCACCGCGTGACGGAACTCCATTTCCGGCTGGGCGAACAAGTCAACTGCAATGGTGTTCCATGACCAGAGTATGGCGACCCCGCCAAAGAATACGGCGATCAGAGACATTACGATCGTGCGTCCGTGGGAATTTTTTTCTAGGTTCATCATTTGGTTTCTCCTTGGTTGATGAGGTGGCTAAGTTGCTGGTTCATCCGTGCAAGTACGTCTGCCGCAACGGCGATGTCTGACTGGTCGAGCGCCTGCGCTAACGACCGCATTGGGGATGCCTCACGTTGCCGGATTTCGCGGAAAACCTGATCGCCCTTCGGTGTCAGAACGTATAGAACCGAGCGTTTATGCTCCGGATTTTCTACGGTCAGAACAAGGTCCTCGTCCAACAGGTTGTTGATCACTTTCTGGACGTGCTGACGCGAGGTTCCGCGCTCCTTGGCCAGATCGGGGACAGTGCGGGGCACTTTCTGCGACAGGCTTTCCATTATGGCCCGCATCGAGGGGTTAACTTCCATATCCGCGCTTAAGGTTTCGGCTAATGTGCGCAGCTGGTTGAAGCAAGTTCGCACCTCACGGATCAGATGTGTCAATGTTTTGGTTTGGGTTGTCATGCTGCATCCTTTTGGGCGGTTTCAGATTCTATCGTATTTCCAAGTATCCACCGTTTGATCCGTATCGGCCTGAACGGCAGTGCTAGAAGCCAGATCAGTGAATTGGCCCGCTTATCCTGCAGCTCTCGAAGCCCGATTTCCATTTCTTCCAGATCATCCGCTTCTTTGAAGGTGTGGGTGCGGAATACGTGGTCCCAGATAGAAAGGGTCGCGCCGTAATTGCTGTCTGTCTCAGGGTGGTAGGACGAGTGGTGCACTCGGTGCATGTCGGGCGTCACTATCATCGTCCGCAAGGTTCGGTCGAGCCATGCCGGCATCCGGATATTGGCATGAGTAAACACGTTCATGCCCGCATCAAAGAGTTCATAAAGCATTAGCGTGACGGGCGAGATGCCAAAGATGGCGATGGTAGCCAGCGTGATCGGCAGGTTGATCAAAAATTCAATTGGGTGAAAGCGAACAGTGGTTGAGATGTCCAGGAACGTGTCCGAATGATGCACCCGATGAAAACGCCACAGGAACGGGATTTTATGCATGGCCAGGTGCGTCGCCCAACTGGTGAAACTACGCACCAGGAATCCGCCGATCAGGGCTGCGACCGGATTGGCCTGGACCCAGTTAAACAAACCCATCCCGGCCTCGCGAACTCCGTCGGCGAACACGACGCCGGACACCGGCAACGCACCCAGAATGACGATGTTCAGAATAGTCAGGCCGACATTCGCAGGCCAACGACCAGCGCGCCGAGCAGGCTCGGGGCTTCGTTCAGCCCAGGTTTCCATCAGGCCAAAGAATAGCAACAAGCCGAAAAAAACGACATAGGTGATGGGATCTATTTGAACCCGTAGAAAGGCGTCGAAGGCATCCATTGTGTGTCTCCTAATTGACAACCTAATTGTCAGATACTAATACGACAACCATGTTGTCAATAGGAAAGTTTCACGATGTTTACGCAGACACATCTC
>JAHRVD010000375.1 GCA_019090845.1 Marinosulfonomonas sp. | reverse complement strand
CTGATTGTCCCGACGATCGAATTGGCCAATGCAATCGCGGCCGAATGGGATGCGCAGACAGATCAGATTGATCCCGATACGATGCCATTCACTCGCATGGCCAATTCAGCGCTGGACAAAGTCGCACCGCAATATCGCGAGGTTGCAGAGATGATTGCAGCCTACGGTGACTCTGACTTGCTGTGTTACCGCGCTGAGTCACCCAAAGAACTGGTTGTCCGACAAGCCGAACAGTGGGACCCACTGCTTGATTGGGCTGCTGACAATTTGGGCGCGCGGTTGGACACGGTCAATGGTGTTGTCCATCGCCCCCAATCTGACGCCAGCAATCGGGTATTGTCGGAACTGGTCAATCGCCATGATTGTTTCGAGATGGCCGCCTTTCACGATCTGGTCAGCCTGTCCGGGTCGCTGGTGATTGGGTTTGCCGCGGCTCGTCGTTACGCGCCTGCCGAGCAACTGTGGGAAACGTCCCGGGTTGACGAAAACTGGCAGATTGAACGCTGGGGGCAGGACGACCAAGCGACGGAAATGGCGAATCACAAACGCTCGGCATTTTTGCATGCGACGGTATTCTTTGCTGCCTGCCAGAAAACCGCTTGATTACATATTGTGCCGTTATCCTGCCAATATGGTTGTTCCGCAGGGTCAAGCATACGATTCAGTGAACAAACACTTGACGAATAACGATGATTTCGCTCACAATTAATGCTGTAACGGGGTTTCCCCTAATACTATCGCCCCTGGCCGTTGCGGCCAGAAGTATCGCCAGTTCATGGTGATTGAATAACAGGAAGAGGTAATAATGTATAAATCCGTACTTTTTGGCGTCCTGACCGTATCTGGTCTGGTTGCCGGCGCTGCGACAGCAGCCACGCTTGACGATGTCAAAGCACGTGGTTCGCTCAACTGTGGTGTGACAACTGGTGTGCCCGGCTTTGCTGCCCCTGACGCCAATGGCGTTTGGGAAGGTTTTGACGTCGACGTATGCCGCGCAGTTGCATCCGCAATTTTCGGCGACCCCACTGCCGTGAATTTCACACCTACAACTGGTCAGACCCGCTTTACCGCGCTGGCATCAGGTGAAATTGACATGCTGGCCCGTAACACGACATGGACCTTTAGCCGTGATGTGGACCTGAAATTTGAATTTACCGGCGTGAACTACTACGACGGTCAGGGTTTCATGGTTCCTAAAGATCTTGGTGTTTCATCGGCGACAGAGCTTGATGGCGCAACGATCTGCATTCAAACCGGTACAACAACCGAGTTGAACCTGGCCGATTATTTCCGTGCCAACAAAATCAGCTATGAGCCAGTGCCGATTGAAACCAGTGCCGAAGCTCGCCAGCAGTTCCTTGCCGGCGCCTGTGACGTTTACACAACCGACGCATCTGCACTTGCAGCTATTCGGGCAACATTTGAGACACCGGGTGACTTCACAGTTCTGCCGGAAATCATCTCAAAAGAGCCGCTCGGCCCACTTGTTCGCCATGGTGACAACGGCTGGGGCGACATTGTTCGCTGGTCTTTGAACGCAATGATCACAGCAGAAGAGCTGGGTGTTACATCTGCTAACGCAGGCGAATTGTCCGGTGGCAGCGATAACCCCGAGATTAACCGCCTGCTGGGATCCGAGGGTAACCTTGGTGAGCAGCTTGGTCTGTCCGCAGATTGGGCCAAGAACATCATCATGTCCGTGGGTAACTACGGTGAGGTGTTTGGAACCAACATCGGTGAAAACACTCCGATCGGCATTGCGCGTGGTCTTAACGCACAATGGAAAGACGGTGGTCTGATCTATTCCCCACCATTCCGGTAGGATATCAGAAACAAAGGGCGCGGTTAATCCGCGCCCTTTGACTATTCAACAACAGACTATTCAACAACAATAATGCCTGAACCCGAGCGGACCGCAAAGAAGCCGCCGGATACCAACAAATTTCAGGGAGCATGGGGGCGTCATTCATGACGACACTGACCGATCCGCCAGCGGAATCGTTTCGCCTCAGCCAGCTAATCTACGACACTCGATATCGCTCGATGACCATCCAGGTTGTCGCATTGATCGGGTTTGTAGCGTTATTTGCCTGGCTGATTTCGAACACAATCACCAACCTCGCACTACTTGGTAAGGACTTTAATTTTGGGTTCCTGTCCGTTCGTTCGGGGTATGACATTAATCAGCGGCTTGTCGAATATTCGTCTGACTCCAGCCATTTGCGCGCCGCTTACGTTGGCCTGCTGAACACGCTTTTGGTTGCTGTTCTGGGCTGTGCTTTGGCGACAGTTATCGGCGTTTTTGTCGGTGTTCTGCGATTGTCCAATAACTGGCTGACGGCCAAGATGATGACGATTTACGTCGAAGCATTTCGCAACATTCCGGTGTTGCTATGGATCGTCGCATTCTTCGCAGTCCTGACCGAAGCCACCCCCGCGCCACGTGCATTCAGAGGCGAGTCTCCGGCGGCATCCATGGTTCTGAACGACTCGGTCGCTTTTACAAATCGCGGCATATATGTCCCATCGCCAACCTGGGGCGATGGTTCCCTGTTCGTGGTGGTCGTGTTTTTGCTGTCTCTGGCAGGGATCTGGTGGTTCGGTCGCTACGCGCACAAACGTCAGAACGAAACCGGGGATATCCTGCCGACTTTCTGGATTAAGCTGGCGATATTTTTCGTGCCTGTGGTGATTGCATACTTTATTCTCGGGCGTCCGGTCGGGTTGGAATACCCGGCATTGAAGGGCTTCAACTTTTCGGGTGGTCTGCAGTTCCGCAACTCGCTGCTGGCGCTCTGGCTTGCATTATCGTGCTACACAGGTGCGTTCATCGCGGAAAATGTTCGCGCGGGTATTCTTGCAATTTCGAGGGGTCAGTCCGAGGCAGCCTCGGCGCTTGGTCTTCGCCCTAACCGCACGATGAACCTTGTGGTTCTTCCACAGGCGTTGCGCGTCATCATTCCGCCGCTGATATCTCAGTATCTGAACCTCACCAAAAACTCTTCGCTGGCGATTGCAGTGGGGTATATGGATCTGCGCGCGACCTTGGGTGGTATCACGCTGAACCAGACCGGACGGGAACTGGAATGCATGCTTTTGATGATGGGTATCTATCTGATTATCAGTCTGGCGATTTCTGGTTCGATGAACGTCTACAACAATTCAGTCAAGCTGAAGGAGCGGTAGAATGAGCGAATTATCCTTTGTCCGAACTGAAATGCTGCCCGAGAAAGAACCGCCTGCGGGCGAGCGCGGGGTTATCAAATGGATGCGAACCAACCTGTTTTCCAATTGGGCGAACTCTATCCTTACGATCGTTGCGATCTATGTTTTGTACGCGGCACTTTCCCACATACTGCCATGGTTCCTGAATTCGATCTGGCGCGCAGACACGCTCACCGAATGTCGTGAAATTCGCGATGCGCTTAACAACGGGGAACCAAGTGCCTGTTTTGCCGTTATTACTGAACGATGGAGCCAACTAATATTTGGCTTTTATCCTCAACACCTTTACTGGCGTCCGATCGTTTCGTTCGTGCTGCTGTTTGTGGCCCTTGCACCGGTTCTTTATGACACGGTGCCGCGCAAGCTGTTTATTTTCACAGCGATCTATCCGTTTTTGATGGTGTGGCTGATCTGGGGTGGTTCCATCTGGGGTCTCCTGATGGTGATCGCAGGGTTCGGTGTTGGCTATCTGGCTTTCCGTGCACTTACGGCCGTCAGCGGGCTTGTGGCAGTTATCGTAGCGTTTGTGGCACCGGTGATTTGGTGGCTGTATCCTAGCGGCTTGGTGGGCGACGCACTTCAATCCATAATCCCGATTGCCATTGAATCCGTAGAATCCAGGAGCCTTGGCGGTTTCACAATCTCCGTCATTATCGGTATTTCCGGTATTGCCCTTTCCTTACCGCTTGGCATCGTGTTGGCGCTGGGTCGTCAGTCAGACATGCCTTTTGTGAAATACATGTGCATTGGTTTCATCGAGTTCATTCGAGGCGTTCCGTTGATAACACTGCTGTTCACAGCGCTCTTGTTGTTGAACTATTTTCTGCCAAAGGGCACAAACTTTGACGTCGTGATCCGTGTGATCATCATGGTGACGCTGTTCGCGGCTGCCTACATGGCCGAGACGATCCGCGGTGGTTTGGCCGCCCTGCCTACAGGCCAATACGAGGCGGCAGATTCGCTTGGTCTGGATTACTGGCAGGCGCAGCGACTGATAATCATGCCACAGGCATTGAAGATTTCGATCCCAAGTATCGTCGGTATTTTCATCGGACTGTTCAAAGACACCACGCTGGTGATCTTTATCGGCATTTCGGAAATGCTTGGCTTCACCAATCTGATCCGGGCGAATACGGCCTGGAACGGAATTTACTGGGAATTGTTCATTTTTGTCGGTCTGGTTTTCTGGATCTGCTGCTTTTCAATGTCCCGCTATTCTCAGTGGTTGGAGCGCAAGCTTCAAACCGACCATCATTAAGGAGGCCTGAACAATGGCTGAATCCGCACAAGCTACAACTGACGCCCAAAACCAAATGCAGGTTTCCGACGAGGTGGCAATTCAGATCACCAACATGAACAAATGGTACGGCACATTCCATGTGCTCAAGGACATCGACATGACGGTTTATCGTGGCGAGAGAATTGTCATTTGTGGCCCGTCTGGTTCGGGTAAATCGACGCTGATCCGATGCATCAACGCGCTGGAAGAGCATCAGCAAGGTCAGATCACCGTTGATGGCACACTGCTATCTTCTGACCTGAAAAACATCGACAAGATCCGATCTGAGGTTGGTATGTGCTTTCAGCATTTCAACCTGTTTCCCCATCTGACGATTTTGGAAAATTGCACGCTTGCTCCAATCTGGGTGCGCAAAATTCCAAAAGCAGAGGCCGAGGAAACGGCGATGCATTTTCTGGACAAAGTGAAAATCCCAGAGCAGGCGATGAAATACCCCGGCCAGCTTTCGGGCGGTCAGCAGCAGCGTGTGGCGATTGCCCGCAGCCTGTGCATGCGTCCGCGCATCATGCTGTTTGATGAACCAACATCAGCACTTGACCCGGAGATGATCAAAGAAGTTCTGGACACGATGATCGAGCTTGCCGAAGAAGGCATGACCATGCTTTGCGTGACGCACGAGATGGGCTTTGCCCGTCAGGTGGCGAACCGCGTGGTCTTTATGGATCAGGGCCAGATCGTCGAACAGAATGAACCGGAAGAGTTCTTTAACAATCCGCAGTCCGAGCGGACACAATTGTTCCTGTCACAAATTTTGGGACACTGACAAACCTCCCGGCATCCGCATTTGCGTTTGCCGGGATTTTCCGCCGGGGTTTAGGTTAAATCCCGGGGAACAACAAAATCGACAATTCGGCCCTGTGCGGGCCCAATTTTTTCCCATGACTTCTGGTTAAATTCAAACACAGTTGTGGCCGTTGTTGGGTATCGCTGGAACTGAGCGTGGTCAGGGCTCGCGTTGGCAAGGCTTGCCGCAAGATACCCGGTGCCCGGATTGTGGCCCAAAACCAAAAGTGTTTTTGCGTCGGAAACTTTACGGATAATCCCCAACATGACGTCTGGCGAGGCGAGATAAAGCGCTTGGGAAAACTCAGCGGGAGTATGCAAAAACCCCTGCCGGACGCGTTCCCAGGTTTCACGCGTGCGCTGTGATGATGAAATAATTGCGGCGTCGGGCACATACTGATTTTCCATCAGCCACTTGCCAATCGCAGATGCCGAATACTGCCCCCGGTCGTTTAGCGGGCGATCATGGTCCTCTAGCGTCGGATCATCCCAACCAGATTTTGCGTGCCGCATTAAGATAAGGTGCAGCGTCATTGACAAAGTGCTTTCATGTGGTTTTCAGACTGCGTTGGAATTGGGCCGTAGTCACGCGAAATCGGGTGCTAATATCGAGCCTAGTTTGCGCGGATCAAGGAACCCGCGCCATGCTCGGTGAAAAGTTCCAGTAAGCAGGCATTTGGTGCGCGCCCGTCCAGAATGACGACCGCGCGCACCCCGCCTGCAAGCGCCAACAGCGCCGTTTCAGTTTTGGGGATCATTCCGCCGGCGATGATACCATCGTCGATCAAAGATTTTATTTTATCGGCGCGCAGTTCTGTCATGACGTCACCGTTGGGGCCTTTAACCCCGGCGACATCGGTTAATAACAACAGGCGGTCAGCCTTAAGCGCGGCGGCAATTGCGCCGGCGGCCGTATCGCCGTTTACATTAAATGTTTCGCCGCCAAGCCCGACGCCAATCGGGGCGATAACCGGGATGAATTCAGCCGAGGCAAGCGAGCGCAGGAATTCAGGGTTCACCTTGCTCGGTTTGCCGACAAAGCCCAGTTTCGGGTCTGCCGCTTCACAAATCATCAGGTTGGCATCCTTGCCCGACAGCCCAATCGCGTTTCCGCCCTGCGCGTTCACCGCCTGAACGATCCGCTTGTTGACCAGACCCGACAGGACCATTTCGACAACTTCCATTGTCGCGGTGTCAGTGACCCGTTTGCCGTCCACAAATTCAGAGGTGATGCCCAGACGATCCAGCATCTTATTAATCATCGGACCGCCGCCGTGGACGACAACGGGGTTAACGCCGACCTGCTGCATCAGAACCACGTCACGGGCGAAATCATCCATTGCTTCGTCGCTGCCCATAGCGTGGCCGCCCAGTTTGATGACCACCGTCGAGCCGTCATAGCGCTGCAAAAAGGGCAGGGCCTGAGAAAGTGTTTTGGCGGTGGCAATCCAGTCGCGATTCATGGCGTCCTGCTTTTTCATGGCAATTGTCCTTTGGTCACGCCCTGTTATTCGATTGGGCAGGCTAGGCGCAAGTGTTCAAAAGGCACAATGGCGAACGCAAATCGAGCTAGGTAATGCCTGCAATTATGGCACGCAACGTATCTATTCCGTCACCTTTTTGGGACGAGGTGGTTACGAGCTCGGGGAAGGCGGCCGGATGTTTGGACAGGCTGGCGCGAACCTGAGCCAGATTGCGCTCGCGCTCAGCGGGTTTAACCTTATCAATTTTGGTCAGGACGACCTGAAATGTTACGGCGGCAGAATCCAGCAGGCTGAATATTTCCTCGTCGACCTTTTTTGCGCCGTGGCGTGCATCAATCAGCACAAACGCCCGGCGCAGGGTTTGGCGACCCGACAGGTAGGATTTTAGCAACCGCTGCCATTTTTCGACGACTTTCATCGGCGCGTTGGCATAGCCATAGCCCGGCAGGTCGACCAGATATTGCTCGGCGCAGGTGAAATAGTTTATCTCTTGGGTGCGCCCGGGCGTGTTGGATGCACGTGCCAGCCCTTTGCGTCCGGTCAGCGCGTTGATCAACGTCGATTTGCCGACATTGGAGCGCCCGGCAAAACACACCTCCAGGCGGTCTGCGGGCGGCAACCCGTCCATTGCGACAACGCCTTTTAGGAAATCTGTTTGCCCGGCAAACATCAGGCGACCAGCCTCAAGCTCGACCGCCGTTTGTTCGGCCAATGGAAAGGGCAGCGTCATGCAAGCACCCGGATTTTGTCACCTACAGACATTTTCCCGGACTTGGAAACGATGCCGTAGACACCGAAATCCATGTGCCCCCAGCCGGACATCAATGCTTCAAGCGTGTCCGCGTCGCGGGTTCCCGTTTGTGGATTTGCAGCAGTGGCCAAACAGCGCTCAATGCGTTGGTGAACTGTGAATTCCACCGTGCCGATTGATATCTTTTTGCCGACCCAGTTGAATTCTTCCCAAGCGTCCAACCCATCCAGCCAGATATTTCCACGCCAGCGATCGGGCGATATATCTGTGTGCATTTTGTCGCTGACAGCCCTATTTGAGGCAAGATTGTTCAGGCTGATGGATGGATAATCCGTGTCCGTCATTCCGCGGGACGGGACCCGGATAATCCGGTTCGACTGCGGGCGGTTCCCGGGCATCAATGGCGCGACCCAATCTAAAAAAACCTGCGCTTCTGTATCAGGATCAAATGTCAGCGTCGGCCTTTCTGGATGGCTCAGCGTTATGCGGTTTGCCGCTGTATCCAGCTTTGACATGATTGCCTGCAATGCTGGCACATGTGCGACGCGCGAAAAATTGGCGCAGGGCGACCATTCAGCCCCGTTGGCGGTGGCTTTGATGTGCGCGACGGCCCATGCGCGGTCCCAGGGCATAGTCTGCTTTTTATGCAAATCTATGGTGTCCAGCTGTTCACGGCCGTGCGACTTTATCGGGTAGCGCCAGATATGGGCGACGGAGCCGCTCATTCTGAGTCCGGTTTTTTTCGTTTTAGGCCACTCGTGATATTGCCAAGAATATCAGGTTTGAAACCCTGGCTGCGCATGATGATATACTGCTGGGTAAAGGTGATCGTGTTGTTGGCGATCCAGTAGATCACCAGACCACTGGCAAACTGTCCCAGCATGAACATGAACACCCACGGCATCCAGGCAAAGATCATCGCCTGCGTCGCATCGGTTGGTGCGGGGTTCAGTTTTTGCTGCAACCACATTGAAATGCCCAGAATAATGGGCAGGATGCCGAGCGATAGAATTGCCAGAAACGAGGATGGGTCTGGGGGCGAAAAGGACAGCAGCCCAAACAGGTTAAGGATTGACGATGGGTCCGGCTGAGACAGATCCTTGATCCAGCCAAACCATGGCGCCTGTCGCAGGTCCAATGTGACAAAGATCACCTTGTAGAGCGAAAAGAAAATCGGGATTTGCATCACGATTGGCAGACAGCCGGACGCCGGGTTCACTTTGTGCTTTTTGTAAAGCTCCATCATGCCCTTCTGAACTTTTTGACGGTCGTCCCCAGCGGCTTCTTTGAGCTTGGTCATTTCTGGCTGCAGCTCTTTCATCTTGGCCATCGAGACATAGGACTTATAGGCCAGCGGGAACAAAATGGCTTTGATGATTAACGTCAGGGCGATAATCGACCAGCCCATGTTGCCGATGATACCGTTCAGCCAGTGCAATACTGCAAAGATTGGTTTGGTCAGGAAAAAGAACCAACCCCAGTCAATGGAATCGAGAAATTTGTAGACGCCATCATTCTTTTGGTAGTTGCGGATAGTTTCCCAGTCTTTGGCCCCTGCAAACAGGCGCGTTGTGGTTGACTGTGTGGTTCCGGGTTGGACGGTTAGTGTTTCCAGCCGGGCGATCGAGCGGAACTTGTCGCTACGTGCGTCATACTGCAGGACGGATTCAAACGGTTGGTTCGTGTCCGGGATTATTGTGGTCATCCAGAAGTGGTCTGTGAACCCTATCCAGCCATTACTTTGCACATCAATGACCTTGGAATTCGCGCCCCAACGCGCATCCCGGTCAAAATCCGTAATGTCGTCGTAGTCAAACTCTTTCATTTCCTCGCCTGATTGGCGGATTGCACCTTCGTGAAGGATGAAAAAGTTTTTCAGGTCACTTGGGGTGCCATGGCGCACCAGTTCAATTGATGGTGCCAGGCGGGCGACCTCGTTTGATGTGTTCTGGACCGATTCCGTGACCGAGAACATATAGTCCTTGTCCACCTCGATCGTGCGGCGGAAAGTCAGGCCGGCCCCGTTTTCCCATCTCAGTGTTACCGGGGTCTGCGGGGTCAGAATGTCGCCATTGACGATGGTCCATGCCGTGTCCGGGCCGGGCACATCCGAAAATTTCAGATCGCCGCCGGGTGCCCAGCCGAACAGTGCATAATAGGCCTCGGGTTGTCCGACGGGGGACAACAAAGTCACATTCGGGCTGCCTTCATCCAGCGTTTCACGGTAGTCGTTCAAAAGCAGATCGTCGATGCGGCCGCCGAGCAAAGAAATGCTGCCAGACAATTTTGGTGTCTGGATCGTGACCCGCGCAGTTTCCGACAGCGCAGCAGCACTGCCGTCTGTGCTGGCGGTTGTTGCCGTTTGGGTGTCGGTCGTGTTGGCAGCGGGTGGCGACACGGATGTCGTGGCAGTGGGTGAGCCACCGGCGTCAGGGGCATTGGGATCAACAGCTGATGGTTCGGGCGGGAACAATACGAACCAAACCAAAATCACCAGAAAACTAAGTGCTGTCGCAAGAATAAGGTTCTTGTTCTGATCGTCCATAAAGGCCTGCCACCTGTGATTTTCGGGTCATGGAGGTTCAACAGGTCAGGGGCCGAAAGGTCAAGCTGTTTTAGGGGATTTGGGTGGAACTGACGAAGGGTTATTGCCCTATGCTTCGTGCAATTTGCGGCGCTTTGGATAGTTTTTGATGATGTTGGTCGATCCAATGTATTGTGTCCTCGACTGGCATCGGGCGGGCAACGCTAAAACCCTGCACGCTGTTGCACCCAAGTTGCGCGAGCATCGCGTGCTCACCAAGGGTTTCGACACCTTCGGCCAGCGTCTCTAATTCAAGCTGTTCGGCCATTACCAGAACGGCCGTGACGACTTTTTGTTGCTCGCGATCGCGATCAATACGCGTTACAAAGGAGCGGTCGATTTTTATGCGGTCGACCGAGAAGCGCCGGATGTTGGCGATTGATGAATGGCCTGTGCCAAAATCATCAAGGTCAATGCGGCAGCCCATTTGTGAGAATTCGACGATATTTTTCACGATCACATCGTCGTCCGAGACAGCAACTACATTTTCCAGAATTTCAATGCACAGGTTTTCAGCGGCAACTTCGAAACGGTCGAGCTGCCATTTCACTTTTTCGCAAGCTTTCGGGTCTTGCAAATCCTGACTGGAAAAATTTACGGATACTACTCCAACGTCATGGCCTGCCTTGCGCCACGCTTTCATGGCTGCAAGCGCCTGCGTCAGCATGATTTCGCCAAGCTGGCCATTCAGATCGTTTTCATAAACGGTGGTCAAAAAGTTGCGTGGCAACAACGTGCCACGATCCGGGTGTTCCCAGCGGGCCAGTGCCTCAAACCCGGTAATTGCGCCGGTGTCGGTGGAGATTTGGGGCTGGAACCATGCACGGATATGGCCAGCGTTCATCGCATCGGAAATTTCTTTGTGTGACGCGCCGCTGTCGGTAATCTTTGATTTCGTATAGTTGGTGAATGCGCGGATCGAGCCGGCACCATTTGCGGTCGCATCCTGCACTGCGAGTTCTGCAAATTTCAGCATTTCCTCGCCGGAATTGGAGCGAATGCGTGTTGGCAGACAAAAACCCACTGATGCAGTCAGATAGACGCGTGCCGCGTCGACAGAAAATGGCTCGGCCAGAGCCGTTTGCAGACGACCGGACAACCTGATCATAATCTCAAGGTCGGCGCGACGCAGTGGCCCAAAGGCAATGCCAAACCGCGATTCCCCGATTCGCGCCACTACATCTGAATCGCGCAAACATCCGCATATCCGTTCGGCTGATTGTTTCAGTAAACGCTTTACGGCCGCCCGACCATATTGTTGGGAGATATCGTCAAAATCCTCTAGTTGAATGACCAGAGCAGCAGTGGTTTCCCCTGTTTTTGTTCGCTGCTCCAACCCCGTGCATAGTGCCTTTTCAACACCACTACGAAGGACAAGCCCGGTGTCGCCGTCACGGGCAGTGGCCCATGCGGGCCCTGTTCCCGAATACATACCCGCTACGGCAAATACGCCCGGGATCAATATTGCTACGATCAGTAGTAACGCTTCGCCGCCATACCAATACGCCGCAAGTGTCAATGCTGGCAGGAATGCCAGTATTTGTGGCCCAATCAGAACCCTTGCCAAAT
>JAHRVD010000374.1 GCA_019090845.1 Marinosulfonomonas sp. | reverse complement strand
TGGTCAATGTGCGCGCCAGAACTTTGGCCATGTCATATAGCGGTGCAACCAAACCATAGACCGTGCCGTCATGTTCAACACATTCTCCGACAGCCAGAATATCCGGGTCAGAGGTCAGCATGGCGTCATCGACAACGATACCGCGTTCCACATGCAATCCGGCATCGTTTGCAAGCCGCACTTCAGGTCGGATACCTGCGGCCATGACCACCAAGTCGGCTTGAAATGTTACATCACCTTCCAGCAGAACCGCCTCTACCCGCCCATCGCCGACAATGGCATTCGTGTGGGCATTGCAGACAACCCGAATGCCTCGTGATTCAAGCTCTTTCTGAAGCAGGTATCCGGCGGCAGGGTCAAGTTGGCGGTCCATCAGATGGTCCATCAGGTGCAGCACCGTGACGTTCATGCCTTGTTCATTCAGCGCGGCTGCCGCTTCCAGCCCCAATAAACCGCCCCCTATGACCACGGCCCTGCCGCCGGGGCTTTTCGCCGCGTCAAGCATCGCTTCCACGTCGCTCAGATCACGGAATCCGATGACACCGGGCAAATCGTTCCCCGCTACCGGAATGAAAAATGAGGCCGATCCCGTTGCAATCACCAGCTTGTCATATTCGGTGACGCCGCCCGAACTGGTGAGCTGTTTTCGCTTGCGGTCAATTTTCACAACCGTTTCGCCAAACCGGCAGTTTACGTTATGCGCGCGATACCAATCAGCATCATGAGTGATAATTTCTTCATAAGTTTTTTCACCCGCCAAGACCGGCGACAACATGATCCGGTTGTAATTTCCCCGGGGTTCGGCACCAAACAGGGTGACATCATACGCATTGGGCGCGCGTTCAAACAGCTCTTCCAGCATCCGGCCCGAGGCCATTCCAGCGCCGATGATAACTAGTTTTTGGGTCAAAGTGCATCTCCTGCGCGGACACTGTGCCGATGTCTTTTGGCGTTGCATCCAATGTTTGCTCGCTGCCAGCCAATCAGTGAAAGGCGGTTGAGCACTTACTATTGCAAGGATCCGTTGCTGTATGTTGCTAAGAAGTCATGCGCTCGTTGCAATTTTCGCAACACGTCATCCAAGCCCGACAAGACCCGCCAGACAGGCGTCATCGTTGGTTTCAAATGTATCGACAAAAATTGCCGGCGGCGGTTCGTCGCGGAGCGCGGCCGGAAAGTTGAACATCACGCCGAAAGAAAACAATCGGCGGAAATTCGAGTGTAGAATTTGAGAGTAGAGGTTTTGAAACGCTGCCCTTCAGGGTTGCTACAATTGGCCGACATACTGCTCGTCCTTGCCAATTATTCCCATACCGCCAATCTGATCGATGACTGCCTTGACACGCACGCCAGATACTAGATCAGAGCCAGCCCCCGAAGCGCAAAACTGCGCGCCAGCGGTGCCAGATCATCAACGTTATCGCCCGCGGCATTGCCAGCTTTGGCACGATCAGCGATGCCCACAAAAATCACGGCAAATCGAAACAGCGCAAATATCACGTGGAAATCAGTCAACTGTGCCGTGGGTCGCGCGTGGGCCATATAATGCGCGACGAATTCGGTTTTCGACGGAATACCCAGCCCGGCAAGTTCCAGCCCCAGAATGCCGCCATATTCATCCGGCGCGCAATGCCATGTCATGCAGGCAAACCCCAAATCGGCCAGCGGGTGACCAAGGGTCGAAAGCTCCCAATCCAAAATGCCGATGACCCGCGGCTCAGTGGGATGAAACATCAGGTTGCCAAGGCGGAAATCCCCATGCGCAACAGTTACATGCCCGTCGTCGCCGGGTAATTCAGCCGCCAACCAGTCTGCCAGCCGTTCCAGTTCGAGGATCGGAGCACCGGGGGAAGCGCGAAGTTGTCTTGTCCAGCGGCGCACCTGCCGTTCAAAATAATTCCCCGGCGGGCCATAATCCGCCAGACCGGCGGCTTTCGGATCAACAGCGTGCATCTTTGCCATCGCTTCGGCCATACCCAGATAGATACCGCGACGTTCCTTGGGTGCCAGCCCCGGCAAACTGCAATCGTCAAAGACCCGACCCTCCAAACGTTCCATCAGATAGAACGGTGTCCCCAGCAAAGCCCGGTCATCATGAAACAGCAAGGTTTCCGGCACCGGCACATCTTTTGGCTGTAGCGCCCGCATCACCCGATATTCACGGTCAATGGCATGCGCGCCCTTTAGGATCGGCCCGTCCGGTTGCTTGCGCAGAACCATGTCCTTGTCACCGTGACTTACAAAAAAGGTCGGGTTGGATTGGCCACCGGAAATCTTTTCCACCGAAAATTGCGCGGTTTTGCCGAACTGGTCGTCAAGAAAGCCCTTCAGTGGAGCAAGGGGAAGTTCTGTTGAAGTGTTCATTTTTCACCGCTCGCCAATTCTTCTGTCCAAATGCGCAATCGGGAGTCTCAGAAGCATTTCTGCCGCTGTCGCTTGAGAACCTGTCAAAAGCAATCTGGCGCGAGCGTTAGAAACTCGCAAGACAGGCCGATCAATCCGCAGGTTTCCATGACCAGAAACCACGCCCCTCTTGACGTAACGCTTTGCTCAGCACCATCTGATGAACCTCATCGGCACCATCAACC
>JAHRVD010000373.1 GCA_019090845.1 Marinosulfonomonas sp. | reverse complement strand
TCCGGAAGGAAGCAACCGTAACGAGTCCCGTTTGGGTCGTTGTCCAGCCTCTCACCCACGCCACGCAGGAAAGGAGGGCGTTTTATGATTGCCGCTAAACTCCTTCGGGCGTGCCATCTGGCCGCATAAGGTCGCTATTTGTCATCAGCCCGAACATTCCTTCGACACCCGCGCCGGGAGCGCGGTGTTGTCTATTTGCGACCTGACAAGGCTGAACCCAAATGACATCCCCTTCACTGACGCTGGCCGATTTCGGCTGGACCAATTTTTTTCAAACCCAACTTTCCATAGAAGAAACTGAAACTTTGACGCCGCGCCGCGTGAGCGAGGTGCATCGCAACGAGTTCGAGACCGTCGGCGTGTCTGGCCCTGCCCGCCTGCATTTAAGCAGCAAACTGGCAGAACACGGCCTTACCGTTGGCGACTGGGTTTTGGTGGAAAACGGAACTGAACACGCGATCCGGGTTCTGGACCGCAAAAGCCTGCTGCAACGACGCGCGGCGGGCGATCAACCGGTATCGCAACTAATTGCCGCCAATATTGATACGCTTTTGATCATTTCGTCCTGCAATGAGGATTACAACACAGCCCGCATCGAACGCTATGTGGCGCTGGCGCGCCAAGCCGGGGTTGATCCGGTTCTGATCCTGACCAAGGCAGACCTGTGCGAAGATCCCGAAGCATTCAGGCAAAGGGCCCAACAGGAAATCAAGGACCTGCTGGTTGAAACTGTCGACGCTAAGTCACCAGACACCGTCGCCCAATTGGCCCCGTGGTGCACAAAAGGTCAGACGCTGGCATTGATCGGATCGTCCGGGGTTGGCAAAACCACGTTGATGAACCTGCTTGCGGGGCGCAATGAAAAAACGCTTGATACCCGCGAGGATGATGCAAAGGGGCGTCATACCACCACCGCCCGCTCGATGTATCCGATGCCTACCGGCAGTTGGATGATCGACACGCCGGGTATGCGCGCGCTGCGCCTGTTTGACGTGGGCGATGGCGTCGAGATCGTGTTTCAGGACATCGCCGATCTTGCCCGCAAGTGCCGGTTCGCCGACTGTGCCCACGAAACTGAGCCCGGCTGCGCCATCAAGGCCGCGATAGAGGCGGATGAACTGGATCCGGCCCGCCTGAAACGATGGCAGAAACTTCAGCTTGAAGATTTACGCAATTCGGCGACGATGGCCCAAAGCCATGCTCGGGATCGGCGCGTTGAACGCATATATAAAGGTGGCCGGGAACGCGGGAAGGCCAAGCGCGGGCCCTCAAAGTAGAGCATTTTTAATGGATTTGGAATTGGCCGCGCTGCGCGATTTTTTGGCAGCGCGGACACAATCGCTTGGTCACGGATGCCTGAGCCACGACCAAAAAACCATTCCAAGAACCACGACGCCCAAAGCCAGCACCAAACCCAATGGCAGGCTACTTATTCGCCTGATGCCGGATTTAGCCGGGAAACCGCGCCCAACACCCCAACAGGCAAAGGCAAACATCCCTGCCACACCCTGCCAGCCCAGAAACCCGGTGATCCTGTTCAGACCCCGCGTAAAACCGTCGCCTTGCGCGTCTGTGAAGAACACAAAAACAAATGAATACCCCCAGGCTGCAACCCAAAGTGCCAGCATCGCCATCAGCAACAACAATGTGGCTTGGTTTTTTTGCTCTTCCATCGTGCAATCATGACAAATGAAAATGTCCTCGACAAGCGGGGTCGTGGCAGTTCGGGCTGTTTAGCAACTGGACGACTCCTGCACATACATTTACGCTCAGGCGATTATTGGAGTCCGGGGGCAAAATGACTGACAAAACTGATACTGGCTATCAGGTTCTGGCCCGCAAATACCGGCCTGACACGTTTCGCGACCTTGTCGGTCAGGATGCGATGGTGCGCACGCTAAAAAATGCGTTTGAAGCGGACCGGATTGCACAGGCTTTCATTCTGACGGGGATTCGCGGAACTGGCAAAACCAGCACCGCCCGGATCATTGCCAAAGGCATGAACTGTATCGGCACCGATGGGAATGGTGGCCCGACGACAGAACCTTGCGGCAGTTGCGAGCATTGTGTGGCCATTTCCGAAGGGCGTCATGTGGACGTGATGGAAATGGACGCCGCCAGCCGCACCGGGGTTAACGATATTCGCGAAATTATCGACAGCGTGCACTATCGCGCGGCCTCAGCTCGCTACAAAATCTACATCATTGACGAAGTGCATATGCTGTCGACCAGCGCATTCAATGCGTTGCTTAAAACGCTGGAAGAGCCCCCGGCTCATGTAAAATTTATCTTCGCAACAACCGAAATTCGCAAAGTTCCGGTCACGGTTCTGTCACGTTGCCAGCGTTTTGATCTGCGCCGGATCGAGCCCGAAGACATGATTGCACTTTTGCAAAAAACCGCCAAGGCCGAGGGCGGGCAGATCGCAGATGACGCGCTTGCACTGATTACCCGGGCTGCCGAAGGTTCGGCGCGGGATGCGCAATCGCTTTTGGATCAAGCGCTTGGCAGCGGCGCCGGCGAGACCTCGGCCGATATGATCCGGGCGATGTTGGGCCTTGCTGATCGTGGCCGCGTGATCGACTTGTTTGAGTTGGTGATGAAGGGCAACGCGGCGGGCGCGTTAAACGAGCTTGGCGCGCAATATGCGGACGGTGCTGATCCCATGGCGGTGTTGCGCGACCTTGCGGAATTGACGCACTGGATTTCGGTCATCAAGATCACCCCAGAGGCTGTTGAAGACCCGACTGTGTCACCGGATGAACGCGAACGCGGCCGCAATCTGGCAGCGAAACTGCCGATACGCGCGATGACCCGGATGTGGCAAATGCTGCTCAAAGCGCTGGAAGAGGTTGCTGTGGCACCCAACGCGATGATGGCGGCTGAAATGGCGCTGATCCGGCTGACTCATGTTGCCGATTTACCCACCCCCGAAGAACTGGTTCGCAAGCTGCAAAACACACCGCCACCACCCCCACCCGCAGGCGGCGGCGGCGGCAGCGCGGCACCTCAGGGCGGTGCACCCACAACAACCGCCAGTGCGGGACAACCGGTGCATCAGGCCGCCACACCGGGGCCGACGGCCCATGGCGGCGCGGCAACTGCACTGGCGCTGGACAGCGAAACGGCGCTGGCCCGATACGTAACGTTCGAAAGCGTTGTCGCCCTGATCCGCAGCCATCGCGACGTGAAATTGCTGGTCGAGGTTGAAAGCACTTTAAGGCTTGCGCGCTATTCGCCCGGGCGTATCGAGTTCGTGCCAACCCAAAATGCCCCGAGCGATCTGGCGACCCGGCTGGCGCAACGGCTGCAACTGTGGACCGGTGTGCGCTGGGGGGTCACTTTGGTCAACGAGGGTGGTGGCCAGACCATCGCAGAGGTTCGCGACGCCGAACTGATAGCGCAAAAGAAAATAGCGCGTGAACACCCGTTGGTTAGGGCGGTTTTTGATGCCTTCCCGAAATCAAAAATTACCGATATCCGCACCCTAAAAGAAATCGAAGCAGAGGCCGCCATAGATGCTTTGCCCGAAGTGGAGGACGAGTGGGATCCGTTCGAATAGGGCTGACTCCTTTCGCCTAATATGTGCGCAGCGCGATTTTTCGCCGAAAAATCGGGTTCTTGACG
>JAHRVD010000372.1 GCA_019090845.1 Marinosulfonomonas sp. | reverse complement strand
ATCTGTCAGCGGTAAGCAGCGCGCCCGGTGTCGTCGCGGTGCTGACGGCGGATGATTTGCCGTTTGAAAATGACGTCTCACCTTCTGTCCATGATGAACCATTGTTGGCGACCCGAACCGTGCATTATATCGGCCAGCCTATTTTTCTGGTCGCCGCACAAAGCCATCTGGCGGCGCGCAAAGCTGCCCGTCTGGCCAAAATTGAATACGCCGAAGAAACGCCGATTGTGACAATCGACGAAGCGCTTGCCGCCAACAGCCGCTTTGAAGACGGGCCGATCATCTGGTCCAAGGGCGATGCTGCCGACGCGATCAAAAATGCACCCAATCGTGTGCAGGGATCGATGGAAATTGGCGGTCAGGAGCATTTCTACCTTGAAGGTCAGGTCGCCCTTGCGCGACCCCAGGAAGGTGGCGATATGCTGGTGCATTCCTCGTCCCAGCACCCGACGGAAATTCAGCACAAAGTCGCCCATGCGCTTGGCGTCCCGATGCACGCAGTGCGGGTTGAAATCCGTCGCATGGGGGGCGGCTTTGGCGGCAAGGAAAGCCAGGGTAACGCTTTGGCTGTCGGTTGTGCGATAGTTGCGCGCCAGACCGGACGCCCCTGCAAAATGCGCTATGACCGCGACGACGACATGACTATCACCGGCAAGCGGCATGATTTTCGCATTGATTATGATGTCGGTTTTGACGCCAAAGGTCGCGTGAGCGGAATTGAGTTCACCCAATACGCCCGCTGTGGATGGGCGCTCGATCTGTCCATTCCTGTGGCCGACCGGGCGATGCTCCATGCGGACAATGCCTATGATCTTCCAGCGGCGCGCATCACCAGTCACCGGCTGAAAACCAACACCCAGTCGGCCACTGCCTATCGCGGGTTTGGCGGCCCGCAAGGCATGGTCGGGATCGAGCGTGTGATGGGCCATATAGCGCATGAACTTGGGCTGGACCCGCTTGATGTCCGACGCTGCAATTTTTATCGCGACATGACCGAAACGCAGCCAACGCCAGCCCAGACGACGCCTTACCATATGGAAGTCGAGGACTTTGAACTGAACGCGATGGTGCGCCAGCTAGAAGCTTCGTCGGATTATAATAAACGCCGCAAACAGATCGCCGAATGGAACGCTGGCAACGACGTGCTGAAAAAGGGCATCGCCCTGACCCCGGTAAAGTTTGGCATCAGTTTCACGCTTACCCACCTTAATCAGGCCGGGGCGTTGGTGCACGTGTATCAGGACGGCTCGATCCAAATGAACCATGGTGGCACAGAGATGGGTCAGGGCCTGTTTCAAAAGGTGGCGCAGGTCGCCGCCCGCTCGTTTGGCGTGGATACAAAACTGGTCAAAATCACCGCCACCGATACGGCGAAAGTGCCCAACACATCGGCCACGGCGGCATCCTCTGGGTCCGACCTGAACGGCATGGCCGTCAAAGCTGCGTGTGACACGATCCGCGAGCGTATCGCCGGTTTCCTGAAGGAATATCATCAGGCCGACAATGTTCAGTTTGAAGGCGGGCTGGTTCATGTCGCAGGCACGTCGATACGCTTTGAAGAGGCGGCAAAACTTGCCTATGAAAACCGGATCAGCCTGTCGGCCACCGGGTATTACAAAACGCCCAAAATCGAATGGGATCGGGTCACCGGACGCGGTCGGCCGTTTTACTATTTTGCTTACGGCGCGGCCGTCACCGAATGTGTCATCGACACGCTGACGGGTGAAAACCGCATTCTGCGCACCGACATTCTGCATGATGCCGGGGCTTCGCTTAACCCGGCGCTGGATATTGGCCAGATCGAGGGCGGCTTTGTGCAAGGCGCAGGCTGGCTGACCACCGAAGAACTGATCTGGGACGCTTCGGGCCGCTTGCGCACGCATGCGCCATCCACCTACAAAATCCCGGCCTGCTCGGACCGCCCGGATATATTCAATGTCGCCCTTTGGGACGGTAAAAACCGCGAAGACACGATCTATCGTTCCAAGGCCGTGGGCGAGCCGCCATTCATGCTTGGGATTTCGGCGCATGCGGCGTTGTCGGATGCCGTGGCAGCCTGTGGTGCGGCCTATCCTAACCTGAACGCGCCTGCGACGGCGGAGACGATATTGCGCGCAGTGAGCGGGATGCGGGCATGACGTTTGATCTGGATGAACTGCGCGCCACCGTTAAGGCGCATGGGCCGGTAAGCCGGATTGTCGTGGCGGCAACCCAAGGCTCGGTGCCGCGCGAAATTGGCGCGTCCATGCTGGTGTGGGCGGGCGGACAATCGGGCACAATCGGCGGCGGCAGGTTGGAATGGGACGCGGTTCGGACGGCAAAGGAAACCGCCGCACCAAAAGATCGGGTGCAGCTGTTTCCCCTTGGCCCCGCTTTGGGCCAATGTTGCGGTGGCACCGTCATGCTGCTTACCGAGCATTTCGACCCCACCCGGATCAACGATATAGACGAGCAGTATTTCATGCGACGTATCAGGGGCAGCGAAGATGCGCCGCTGAACCTGAAACGGTTGCTCGCAACATCCAGAAACTCTGGCCAGACCGTCGGGCCGATTCTTGATGGCGGATGGTTTCTGGAACCGGTCCTTAAGCCGACCAGACCGATATGGGTCTACGGAGCGGGGCATGTGGGACGGGCAATAGTTCAGGTGCTGGCCCCTTTCCCCGAGATCACTATCACTTGGGTGGACACAGCCGCCGACAGGTTTCCTGACGACATCCCTGACAAAGTGACGACCCTGATCGCAGCCAATCCCGCAGAGACCGCGAAATACGCGCCCGCGAATGCTGAACACCTGATCCTGACCTACTCGCACACAATTGATCTGGAACTTTGCCACCAGTTGTTGGGGCGCGACTTTGCCAGCGTCGGGTTGATCGGTTCGAAAACGAAATGGGCGCGGTTCAGGTCGCGTCTGGGCCAGCTTGGCCATGGCGGTGCACAAATATCGCGCATCACATGCCCGATCGGGCAGCCGGAATTTGGAAAACACCCCCAAGCCATTGCCGTAAGCGTTGCCGCTGCGTTACTGTCGGTGGCGGGGAAAAAAGAATCCATAAAAGACAGGGTGGGCT
>JAHRVD010000371.1 GCA_019090845.1 Marinosulfonomonas sp. | reverse complement strand
TACTAGCCGGATGCGGGGCAAAAGCGCGGCGGGGCCATCGTTAAACAGAGTTTGGATACGGCGCTGCATCCGCCGGGTGTTCACAAAAATTTCGGCGCGGGCGGCGGCCTCGGGCGGGTAATTAGCGGTCAGTTCACGAAACCCATCGACCAGCATTTTGGGAAAATCTGCGCCCGGTGGGCAGGCAAACACGCGGGGGATGGTCGAAGGTTCAAACATCGCAAGCGGTATCCAACAGTTTTTCTGCCTCAATCAGGCCTTTTGGGGATCCAACATCGCGCCATTGGCCCGGATAAATAACCCCAAAAAGGCGGCCACGCGCGATCATTTTATCCCACACGAGGTTTAGGGAAAATACATCTTGTGCAATACTGTGCAAAAGATCGGGGGCGATGATTTGTACGCCCGGAAAAATCATGCCGGGGCCGCGTTGCAGTCGTCCGTCCGGCGACATCAGAAAATCACCGGCCCCAGCATGCGCGGTGGACGGTGCCGGGGGAACCAACAACAAAAGCGCGTCCATCCGATCGGCGTCCCATAGGTTCTGAAGATATTCCAAAGGGTTTGGGCCGCGCCAGATGGCGTCGGAATTCAGGGTGAAAACCGGCCCGTCACCAAGCAGCGGCAGCGCCTTGCGCAGCCCGCCACCGGTATCGAGCAATTGGTCCGGTTCATCGGAAATACGCACCGGAAGATCAGACAGATGCAGTCGCAACTGGTCGCTTAGGTAGTGGGTATTCACCACAATCCGGCGCAGACCAGCATCGTTTGCAATATCCAGCGCATAGTCGATCAAGGGCCGCCCGGCGACCTCTACCAGTGGTTTTGGCCGGTCTTTGGTAAGCACACCCATGCGTGTGCCAAGCCCGGCGGCGAAGATCATTAAAGAGTCGGGATGCTGGAGCATTTTTCTTTCAGGACTGTCAGGTTTTCAGGGGTCGGTGGGGGCAGGTCTTTTAGAACTTGATCGCGCAGCCTTTGCAGCGCCGGATGTGACAGGCCCTGCATCAGATGCGCCCATGTCCTTGGGATCAAATCGACGTACTGCGGTTTGCCAAAATGCAACGAGAGGCGCGCAAATATTCCAAGGATTCTCAGGTTTCTTTGCACGCCGGTCAGGGCATAGGCGCGGTGAAACTCTGTGCTATCGGCCCCGGTTTCGTGGATAAACCGATCAATCATGACCTGGGCAAGATCGTTGGGAACGTCGCGGCGCGCATCCTCAAACAGCGATGCCAGATCATAGGCCGGGTGGCAAATCTGCGCGTCCTGATAATCGAGCAGGCCGACACGCTTGTTGCCCGCACGCTGGTTCAGCCAAATCAGGTTTTCCGCGTGATAATCCCGCAACGCGATGACCTGAAAATCATCATCTATCGAGCGCAGCAACGGGGCCATGATATCCACCAATGCCGCCGAGTTTTCGGTCGCCTTGCCGCCGGTCAGGCCATGGCCATACCAGTCGTGCCCCAGTGTTGCGGCTTTGGACATTGCGGCGGCGTCATAGACTGTCAGGCCGGGCGGTGGCGGGTGGCGTTGCAGCGAGATCAAAACATCGACTGCGGCCTCGTATAGCATGACCTCGCATGCGGGGGTTTGCACAATGGCACGAGCGAAAAGAGCGTCACCAAGGTCTTCGAGCAGCAAAAACCCATTGGCCGTATCCTGCGCAATGATCTGGGGCGCGCTCAGGCCAACGGCGAGCAGATGAGCAGTGATCTGAACGAAGGGCACCACATCTTCGCCCCGCTCGGGCGGCGCATCCATAAGAATGGCCGTATTCCCGGTCGCCAAATCTTGCAACCGTTCGTAACGCCGGTTTGATGCGTCACCTGCAAGCGGGCCGCGGGCGGCATCCTTCCAGTCGGTTTGACCAAGGAATTGGGCGGCAAGTTCGGCGCGGTTGCTCATGCGTGTTCACCGGTTTGAAATTCGGCGATGACTGGCAGCAAACCCTGCCATCTGCGGGCGTTAGTGCGCAGGGTCAGGGTCCGCTCATCAGGCTCGTCGCTGGTACGAAATTCAAATTCAATGGCATTTGAAGGGCGCAACTGCCCCAGCCGCTCGGGCCATTCGATTAGGCAAATTGCGGTGTCAAATGCATCGCGCAGGCCAAGTTCTTCGATCTCATCCCCGGACGAAAGGCGATACAGATCGGCGTGCCAAATCTGGTTGTCGCCCACGTCATATGTCTGAACCAGCGTGAAGGTCGGGGATGGCACGTCTTCGATCTGGCCTGTGGTGGCCTGCAGATGCTGGATCAGGGCGCGCGCAAAGTGGGTTTTCCCGGCACCAATTTCGCCAGCCAGCAGGATCGTGTCACCCCGGCGCAACTGTGGTGCGATGCAACGCGCCAGTGCGGCGGTGTCATCGGGCGAGCGCAGGGTAAGGAGCACAGGAAATTCAATCGTCATGCGCCGAGTTTTAACGGCCCCACGCGTCGCTGCAAGAAGGTTCAGCCAGAAGCCTTGTCAAAGGTCAGTGCTTTGGTTGCTGGTGGCTGGGTTG